>JAHEZG010000375.1 GCA_023251195.1 Chitinophagaceae bacterium
ATTCATTGTCGTTTGCATTCTTGGTTATTGCATTTATTTCTCCAATGCTTTCTTCTATTGCCGATTACAAGCGCAACAAATTATTTTTTATGCAGTGGTTTTGTTACATCGGTGCCATCAGTTGCGCTGCACTTTATTTTTATGATGGCACTAGTATTTATTTCGGAATTATTCCATTCTCACTCGCAGCCATTGGTTTTTGCGGCAGTTTGGTTTTTTATAATGCGTTTCTTCCGGAAATTGTTGAACCAAGCCGACAAGACAGAGTAAGTGCACTGGGATTTTCTCTTGGATACATTGGAAGCGTTTTGTTGTTGATTGTAAATCTGTTGATGATAATGAAGCCGGCATTATTTGGTTTGGAAGAAGGAGCATTACCTGCACAACTTACTTTTCTCACTGTTGGAATCTGGTGGGCGCTATTTGCACAAATAACTTTTTCAGCATTACGGAATTTTCAAAAAGGATACAACACAAATTTAGTTAAGCGGGAAAGAACAGTTAATTCCATTTGGGGCGGATACAACGAATTGAAAAAAGTGTGGCATCAATTGCAGCAACTAAAACGGCTGCGATATTTTTTATTTTCATTTTTCTTTTACAGCATGGCCTTGCAAACAGTCATGTACATCGCCACACTTTTTGGCACTGATGAATTGCATTTGGAAACCACACAATTAATTCTCACTGTACTCATCATTCAGTTGGTTGCCATTGCAGGCGCGTATTTATTTTCAGGTTTATCAAAACGATATGGAAACATTCATGCATTGCGAATCGCAATAATTATCTGGGTTGGAATTTGTTTACTTGCGTTTGTTGCGTTCAAATATTTAGCAACAGATGAAGCTATAAAGTCAAAATTCTTTTACTTCGTTGCGTTTTGTGTGGGAATGGTAATGGGCGGAACACAATCACTATCGCGCTCTACTTATTCCAAGTTGCTACCCGAAACTGAAGACCACGCTTCGTTCTTTTCATTTTATGATGTATCAGAAAAATTAGCAATCGTAATCGGCACCATCACTTACGGACTCATTTACGAAATCACCGGAAGCATGCTGAATTCGTTGCTTGCGTTCTCAGTTTTTTTTCTGATTGGACTATTTGGATTATTCCGCGTGAAAAAAGAATTGAAAACTCATTCATAACATTTACTTATCGCTGTTAATTTAGCGCGCGCTTATGGCAACCAAAGTCAATTTATTTATTCCATGTTTCGTTGATCAGTTGTTTCCGCAAACTGCTTTCAACATGATAAAAGTGTTGGAGAAACTGGATTGTGAAGTTTCGTACAATCCGAACCAAACCTGTTGCGGACAACCCGCTTTCAATGCCGGATTCTGGAGCGAGGCTCGTGCAGTGGGAGAGAAGTTCATTCACGATTTTACCGATTATAATTATGTGGTTGGGCCAAGCGGAAGTTGTGTGGGTTTCGTTCGTAATTTTTATTCTGAACTTTTTGATAACAGTGCATTGCATAACGATTGCAAGCAATTGCAGAAAAACACTTTTGAGTTCACTGAGTTTTTAGTTGACATTTTGAAAGTAAAAAATATCGGTGCTGAATTCAATCACTCCATAACATATCATGATGCGTGTGGTGCTTTGCGCGAATGCAAAATCAAAACTCCTCCACGAACTTTATTAGAAAATGTAAAAGGACTTTCGATTCTCGAAATGAAAGATTGCGAAACCTGCTGCGGATTCGGTGGAACTTTCGCTGTGAAGTATGCCGACATCAGTACTGCGATGGCAGATCAGAAAGTAGAAAATGCCATTGCCACCGGAGCAGAATATATTGTGAGCACCGATATCTCTTGCCTAATGCACATTGATGGTTACATCAAAAAAAATAATTACAATATCAAGGTCATGCACATAGCTGATGTGTTGGCGCAGGGGTGGTGAGAGCCAGTTGGCAGTTTACAGTAATCAGTTTGCAGTTTTGTTTTAAAAAAATATTATTATACTAACTTTTCCAAAGTTTTATATTTTGGAAAAGTTTTCACAGTTTACAATTCCCCAACAACCTGAATAAAATCATATCCAAAATTGAATATCCGTTTTATTTTTCCTCCGAAATAATTCCATTGAAAAATCCATTAAGAAAAATTTATCGGCCGGTAATCGGGATGATGATAGTCATTCTCATCGGATGTGTGGGATACCGACTGATCGAAAATTATAATTGGCTGGAAGCAATTTACATGACTGCAATTACAATCAGCACCATTGGTTTCATGGAAGTAAAACCTTTGAGTGAAGCGGGAAGAGTATTTACTATTTTTCTTATTGCAGGTAATTTTACAGTGATAGCCTACTTTGTTTCTGTGTTATGGGGATACCTGATTGATGGCGAATTCAAAAAAGATTTTCAACTCTATAAAATGAAAAAGCAAATTGAAGAATTAAAAAATCATGTAATTATCTGTGGGTTTGGTCGCAATGGTAGAGCGGCTGCACAAATGCTATTGCGCAATCATGTTCCCTTTGTGGTGATTGAAAAAGACAACGATCAATTTGAAGAATCAGAAATGGAAATTCGGTTTCATTTACATTCCGATGCCACACGCGAAGAAGTATTATTAGAAGCCGGAATAAAAAATGCGAAAGCATTAATCACCACTTTGCCGGACGATGCAGCAAATGTGTTCGTGGTTTTATCTGCCAAGGAGTTGAATAAAAACTTATTAATCATCAGCCGAGCCACCAATGATTCATCAGTACGGAAATTAAAACATGCCGGAGCCAACAATGTGATAATGCCTGACAAACTTGGTGGAGTTCACATGGCCAATCTGGTTTTAAATCCGGATGTGAAAGAATTTTTAGACTGGATGCAGATGGAAGAGAAAGGCCATTTTCTGATTAAAGAAATCCGCTGCGATAAAAATTTTGTACTGAGCGAATTAAAACTCTGGGAGAAAACAGGCGCATCTATTTTAGGAATTAAAAATTCTGAAAAACAATTCGTCTTAAATCCCGGACCTAACTATAAAATTGAAACCGGCCAGCTGATTATTCTGATGGGCGAAGAAGTGCAGATTGAAAAGGCGCACGAGTTGCTGCAATAAAAATCAATTCAATTACCAGTCTTTCCCCAGTGTAATGCCTGCAATGTGCTGCATGCCGGGTGCATATACATTGAATTCATAATCGAGCAAGTAGTAAGTTTTTAAACTCATGTTGTGTTTCAATTCCCAGTTTATGCCGGGTTGAAAGCGAAAATCGTCAAATTCATTTTCCTTATAATTTACATGGTAAAATAATTCACCAGAAATAAAGGGTGAAATTTTTTTGTTGAGTTTATACTTGATTGAAAATTTTGGTCGCAGGTAATTATCAGGCAAATTATTCCGTTCAAACTGTCGTTGAATTCTGATGCGCAATTCAGCATTGAATTTTTTAGTTAGTTTATGTTGATAGGAAAGATCTACATAAATCCGGTTTTGAAAC
>JAHEZG010000059.1:0-8594 GCA_023251195.1 Chitinophagaceae bacterium
TATTACATCTGCTGAATCTCAAGCTGGCAGAGATGATATTTTCAGGTATTTGGAAGAGGTGATGAAACAGTTACCCTTGAAGGATATTTAATAATTAAAAGAGTATCAACTATATTTTATCAGGAGGTTAATAAAATAAAAACGGCTGCCCGAATTGTCAAGCAGCCGCGTTATTCTTTCAGATAAAATTAATTTTTTTTCAGTGTTATTACTTGCGAATAATTAGGAGTTGGTATTACAAGGCCATTTAAATCTTGTGAAGAAAAAGTCCATTTCTCCGAATCTTTGTTAATGTCAGAAACATTATAAACTAAATTGTAAACATCGTTTCCGGCAATACTGGTCAATGTAATTTTCGTTGATTTTTTATCATAAGCCCAGTTGAAACCTGATTGGTGTCCGCCGGTATCAACACTGGTGGCAGATCCTTCATAAAAGGTGTAAGAATAAACATTGGTATTCGGGTCGAACCCGGTTATGGTTGTTACAACAGTAGCGGTCCAAACGCTATGGTCTTTTTTTAAAATTTCATAAGGCGTTTTACCACACGACACCATAATGAATAGTATGAATGAAAAAGAAAAAATTTTAATTGCATTTTTCATAAGTTGTACTTTTTTAGGTTTCTGAATTTTGTACAATTATAATAGAAAGAATCTCAGCATTAAAAAAAATTTTGTTCATTACATTTTTGCAGAAAAAAAATAATTAAATTTCTGATGAAATGATAAAACCACTTCACCTGATTTTATTGGGAATTAAAATATACTCAACCCATAAAATTTAAGACAACATTAGATTTTTTTAATACAAGTGTTTTGGGTAAAACCTATTATCATAAAAATGAAATATTAAGTCAGTAGAAATATTCAGTTAAATGACTTATGAAAATGTTCAATGTGTTTGAATTTTTACATCGTTTAATTTAATGTATTATTGAACCATAAGGCATAAATAAACACCATGAAAAAATTATTTTCAATTCTAGTATTACTTTTCAATGAATCTGATGAAAAAGTTTTCGGACAAATTTTAGGGCCAATTCAAACCGACCGTCCCGATCAAACCGAAACTCCTTTTACCGTACCGGATAATCGTATTCAGATTGAAAATGGATTTTCATTTGAAAAATTAAATGATTCAACTCAATCATTCACCTTGCCCACGATTTTATTTAAGCTAGGATTAAATGAGCGCTTTGAAATAGGAATTATATCTGAATTTACAGTATCGCCAAATTCTATTGAGAGTTATGGTTTAAATCCGGTAACTGTTCGTTTTAAAGAAAAAATAACCGATGAAAAAGGTGTAGTTCCAACCACATCGTTTATTGGATATTTAGCAATTCCACAATTTGCAACAGAAAATTATAAGGCTAAATGGTTTACTCCAGCTTTTCGGTTTACCATGCAACATACTTTAACTGATCGTATAACTCTTGGATATAACATTGGTGCCCAATGGGAAGACCAATCACCTGAACCTATATTTATTTACACCCTTACTACCGGTATTTCACTAACAGATATGATAGGAGCTTATGCTGAAATTTACGGATTTGTACCACAAGAATCAGGTGCAGATCACAGGTTTGATGGAGGGTTTACTTTTTTATTACATCCAAATTTATTAATAGATATATCAGGTGGGGCAGGGATAAATGAAATTGCACCTGATTTTTATGGGGCCATCGGTTTTTCATTTCGGATAAAAGACTGAAAAAAATTTAAATATTGACTGAAAAAAGTAATAAATAAATTTCACAAGTTCAACTTCAATCTATCATAACTCAGTTCAATTCCTTTAGGCAATTGCGCGCTCACTTCGTCGTGCAATCCTAAGCGGTGACTGATGTGGGTGAAGTAAGTGGTTTCGGCATTGAATTCTTTTGCTACTTCAATGGCTTCGGCAAATGTGAAATGCGAAATGTGAGGCTCCATTTGCAGCGCATTCAGAACCAGAATTTTTGAACCATAAATTTTTTTCTTTTCTTCATCGGGTATCTGGTTCGCATCGGTGATATAAGTAAAATCGCCGAACCTGAATCCAAGTACCGGCATTTTATAATGCAAAACTTTGATTGGAATTATTTCCAACCCCTCAATAAAAAAATTTTCATCTCCAGCGATTGTATGAAAATTCAATTCAGGAATTCCGGGATAATCACTCTTTTGAAAAATATATGGAAACTCCTGTTTCAATTTTTGTTGTGTGAATTCTGTTGCATAAACCTCCATTGGTTTCTTCATAAAAAAATTGAACGCACGAATATCATCCATGCCCGCTGTATGGTCTTTATGGCTGTGCGTAAAAATGAGTGCATCGAGTTGTTTCACATTTTCGCGCAATAACTGTTGACGAAAATCGGGACCGCTGTCCACCACAAAAATTTTTCCTTCGTGCTCAATCATCACAGATGAGCGAAGGCGATTGTCTTTATTATTTGTTGAAGCGCAAACCCGGCAGGGGCAACATATAACCGGAACGCCTTGTGAAGTTCCTGTGCCGAGGAAAGTGATTTTCACACCGCCAGTTTTGCCTGTTGAAGATTTAAAACAAAGGTGGTTTCCTTTTCATCCAACTGCGAAAAATCAATATCGAGTTCAGGAATCATTTCTAAAAAAGAATTGATGCGCGATTCCAAATCAAAATATTTATTCACCACTATTACGCGCCTATCCTGTAATACACAGTAACCTGATTTAAAAGATCCCTTCTCGTATCGAATCACATATTTCGATTCCTTTAAAATATTTTCAATTTTCTGTAATGATTGAGGAGTGTATTTGAACATGCTATTTTTGAATGTTTCAAATATAGCTGTATCAATGGTGTTGGTGCAAGTCAATTCCATCGATTGTTAGTTTGTTAATAAACAATTCTGTTTGGCATAGTGCATTTACTGAATTAAGTTTGACACATGTACAGAAAAGTTTTATTAATTGGAGTTTTAATTATTATAGTTCAGTTTGCTCAGGCACAGTTTAAAGGAGGTTTATATTTTGGTGTAAATGGTACTCAGGTAGATGGCGATAAACTAGCAGGTTTTTATAAATTGGGAGCAAACCTGGCAGCAGCAGTTGAATATCCGATTGGTGAACATATGGGAATAGGAATGGAAATTTCTTTTTCTCAAAAAGGAAGTCAAACAAAGTGGCAACAAGGAATACCGCGCCAATATTTTTTAAAACTGGATTACATTGAAGTACCCTTAATGTTGAATTATCACGATAATAAAAAAGTAACCTTGAGCGCCGGTGTTGGAATTAATGCATTAACTAATTTTAAAGAAGAGATTGTCAATTTCAACCCATACCTTACTTACTCTCATATCAGAAAATTAAATAAATCAGATGTTGAATTTAAGGCTGGCGGATCTTATCAGTTAAATAAACATTGGATGATAAATATTCTTTATTCCTATTCAATAATATCAATGGGTATTTCCGACGACAGCCCATATCTGAATAATGGACTTTTTAATAACCTTGTAACTTTCAGATTAGGTTACATGATAAAAGGAAAGGCTAATAAATAAATTTTTTTTGATGCAAGTGATATTAACCACTCTGCATTTCTTTGGCAAGGCATTTGAAAATACACATCACACAAAAAATCACATGATTATGAAACCGATGGTTCACGAACACTTAAAAAACAGAATGAAAACAGTGAATAAATCAATAAAACTGCTTGCGCTTTTACTTTTATGCACTCCTTTTATTTCGTGCGCACAAATTAAAATCGGAAAAAAAACTTACACTGTACCTAATGTAAATACAAGTGGAAATAATTCAGGAAAACCATCGAACGATGAAATGGTAAATGGTTTAAAGGAGGCATTGAACATTGGTGTTTCAAAAGGAGCAGATAATGTTTCGAAGACCGATGGCTATTTTAAAAACATGGCAATAAAAATTCTGATGCCGCCGGAAGTAAAAAATGTAGAAGACAAATTGCGTTCGGTTGGAATGGGACAATTGGTCGATGATGCTGTTTTGCGAATGAACCGTGCTGCTGAACAAGCAGGCCCCAAAGCAAAACCGATTTTTGTTGATGCAATAAAATCAATGAGCATAATGGATGCAGTTAATATTATTAAAGGCCCGCAGGATGGAGCCACCCAATATTTAAAGAAGAGTACATCAGCACAATTGACTGCAGCCTTCAAACCAATTATTTCGCAAGAGTTGGATAAAACGGAGGCAACAAAATATTGGAAGCAAGTATTTGATACTTATAATAAAATTCCATTTGTAACAAAAGTAAATTCTGATCTTCCATCTTATGTAACCCAAAAAGCTTTGGATGGTTTATTTTATATGGTGGCGCAGGAAGAAGTAAATATTCGTCATGATCCAATGGCATATGCCAGTTCACTGATCCAGAAAATATTCAGTGGAAAATGGTAAATTAAAATTTGATTAAAACAAAAGAGCCGGATGAACCAATTTGATTCCTGTTTTTTATTTTAGTTTGATTGGGTAATAATAAATAAAATAAAAGCTCTTCATTGCCTGCTAGGCTTTGCTCATTTCTTGCATCTATATAATGCTTAATTATATTTGAGTCAACTAATAGCAACATCAAATGAAGAAATTTTTTACAATTCTATTCTTAGTTAGTTTTTGTTTTAATTTCAAATCTTATGCAACCCATATGATGGGAATGGATATTTCCTATCAATGTTTGGGAAATAATACCTATCACATAACATTATCCTTTTACCGCGATTGCTCCGGAGCAGCACAGGCACCAACAAGCGCAACCATAAATTATAACTCAGCATCGTGTGGTCAAACCTTGTCAACAACTCTTGTTCAAACAGTTAATGGAATTGAAGTAAGCCCGTTATGTCCATCACAAATAGCCCAAAGTTCTTGTAATGGTGGCGCTTTGCCAGGAGTACAACAATATGTTTACGAAGGAGATATCACATTACCGGTAGCATGTTCAGATTGGGTTGTCTATTATGAAAGCTGTTGCAGAAATGCAGCCATTACTAATATTTCAGGAGCATCATCTTATGGTATTCGAATTGAAGCGCATATCGATAACACGAATAGTTTATGCAATAACTCGCCAATTTTTACAACTCTTCCAGTGCCTTATATCTGTGCAAACCAACCTTTTAATTACAATCATGGCGCATTTGATATTGATGGTGACTCATTGGTGTATACTCTTATTGACCCTATGGATTGGCTTGGTGGAGCCCCTATCCCATATATCTTTCCGTTCAGTGCTAACTATCCTTTATCAACAACTACTGGTTCAGTTTTATTCAGTAGTTCAACAGGTCAAATGTCATTTACTCCAAATGCCACCCAAATTACTGTAGTTGCCGTTCGTGTTGATGAATATAGAAATGGTGTTTGGATTGGTTCAACAACCAGAGATATTCAACTTGTTGTATTAAACTGTAATAACCAGGTTCCTGCTGTTGGGTCACCTACCAGTATTACAGGTGGATATGCAACTGGTCCTACTTCATTTGAAGTATGTCCTGGTCAACCTTTAGGTTTTCAGTTACTTGGCACTGATCCAGATCCAGGTCAAATTTTAACTGTATTCACTAACCTTGCAAGTGTAATTCCAGGAGCAACAATGACTTCAACCGGAACCAACCCTGTAACATCTACTTTTTATTGGCAACCCTCGGGAACTGATACTGGTTTTCATTCTTTCACTTTAACAATTCAAGACGATGCATGTCCAATTTTTGGCCAGCAGATTTATTCGTTTCAGATTTATGTTTTAGCCGGAACTTCTGCTGGTCCTGATGTCACTATTTGCGGAAGTATGAGTGCTCAATTGCAGGCCACCGGTGGAACAACATTTTCATGGTCGCCGGCAACTGGTTTAAGTAATGCTAATATTTCTAACCCGATTGCTACTCCAGCAATAACAACAACTTATGTGGTCAATAGTAATTTAACTGGCGGATGCAGTAACACTGATACGATGGTTGTTTTTGTTGCACCTCCTTTTACTTTTACAGTAGCACCAACCTTAGATACGATTTGTTTAAATCAGCAATCGCAATTAGGAATTACAGGTAGTGCCAATGGCGCTCCTTATACTTATTCTTGGTTGCCTGCTGCTACATTGCTCGGTGCAAATACTTCAACTCCATCGGCTTCACCTGCTGTATCAACAACTTATAATGTTTCAATTACAAGTAATGCCGGATGTACTCAAACCAGCACAGCAGTAGTTTTTGTTGCCGGAATTGCACCTCCATTAAATTTGGTGGCATCGCCTCAAACCATTTGTGTTGGGCAAACTTCACAATTGGATATCAACCCGGGTGGGGGTGGAAATTTTTGTACTCCGACTTATTCTGTAGCATGCTCCTCTGGAGATTACATTGATAACTTTTCATTTAATACACTGGCAAATAATTTAACAGGGTGTTCGGGCAATGTAAATAATTATACTTATTACGCAGGTGCTCCAACAACTACCGTAAATCTTGGAAGTACATATCCTATATCTATGCAGGCCGGACCATCTTGGGGGCAAGGATTTGGAGTATGGATTGATTACAATCAAAACGGATCATTTGCCGATCCCGGTGAATTTGTTTATACAAGTGGATTATCCGGAACAACATTATTTAGTGGAAATGTAACGATACCAGCAACTGCACTTCCTGGCTGGACCCGTTTGCGTGTTTTATGCCGGTATGCAACAGTTCCGACTGCTACTGATTACTGTGGTGCAAGCTTCAGTTACGGGGAATGTGAAGATTACGATATTTATATTGATGGTGGAAACTTGACCTACTTATGGTCTCCGGCCGCATCACTTAGCGACCCTACAATAAAAAATCCTATTGCTTCTCCAATACAAACCACAACTTATACTTTGACAGTTACAAGCGGTGGATTTTGTTCAAATACAGATACTGTAATCGTAAATGTTATAACAAATTATCAATGCAGCGCCGGAAATGATACATCTATTTGCCTGGGCGGTGGATCTGCCCAGTTAATAGGTAGCAATGCA
Organism: Chitinophagaceae bacterium; assembly: GCA_023251195.1. Classification (GTDB taxonomy): domain Bacteria; phylum Bacteroidota; class Bacteroidia; order Chitinophagales; family UBA10324; genus UBA10324. Next base: position 7,012 of record JAHEZG010000059.1, read on the forward strand.
GTCACCTATTCATGGACATCAATACCTGCAGGTTTTACCAGCAACATTTCAAATCCTGTTGTTACACCTTTAAGTAATACAACCTATGTTTTATATGGATTAAACGCATCAAGTTGCGGCGATTATGATACAGTAATTGTGAATTTTAATCCGCTACCTGGATTTAGCGCTGGGGTCGATCAAACTATGTGTTGGTACGATTCGGTGCAAATGGTTCCTTCCGGTACTTGGGTTACTTATAACTGGCAACCTGCAGGTACATTGAATAATCCTGCAATTGCAGGTCCCACTGCTGTTCCTGCAACGACTACAACCTATATACTTACTGTTACTGATGCAAATGGATGTGCCGGGTTTGATTCTGTTGTTGTATTTGTTGATCAGCCATTAAATCTTGTGGTTACTTCTGACACAATAACTTGTATGGGGGTTGGAATTGATGTTAGTGTTGATCAGGGTATAACATTTTTATGGGAACCATCACCACTTGCTACAAATGCAACTTCTCAGTACACTACTGTTACTCCTGTTTTACCAACCACATTTACAATAACAGTTACCGATACATTTGGGTGTTTTAATCATGATTCTGTTATAGTAAATATTTATGTTCCGCCGATAATAAGTGCCGGAAACGATGTGTCAATTATCCCCGGTGAAGAAATTGTTTTATTGGGTTGGATTTCAGGTGGTGGAACATTTGCATGGCAACCAGCTGATGGAATGGGTAGCAATACAGCAAGCTACACTGTTTCACCGATTGCAACAACCACTTATACAGTTGTGGGAACGAATATAAATGGATGTACTAATGCAGATGATGTTGTTGTTACTGTTTTATCTCCTTGTCAAACGCTAATGATGCCAAATGTGTTTTCTCCTAACAATGATGGTAAAAATGATTTGTTACTACCGTACATAATTGGAATTGAAGTAGTAACTCAATTTGAAATATATGATCGATGGGGCGAAAGAGTATTCTACGACGATGATGCAAAGAAGGGCTGGAACGGAAAAAAGAATACCAGTAATGAAGATTGCCAAATGGGTGTATACATTTATAACATTGTAACTCAATGTGAGGGTAACTCAAAAGTTTATAATGGAAATGTAACCCTCATAAAATAGTAACGAGAAAACTCAGTGTTGCATTTTAACGAACCGAATTGAAGTTTCGTATTCGGAATTTTTTTATGGTTTTTTATTCTTGAAATTTATTGAAGTGTTAAAGCTTTCCTATCGGATTCAATTTTTTTTAAATGAAAGATGTTTTAATATCCGCCGTTAATTTACAAAGGTTTATTTTTTTTAATTATTCAATAAGCAATTTTTCGGGGTATAAATTTTTTATCTTCTGAAAAAACAAAATTATCCGGTGTTTGTTTTCCGTACTTCTTTCTCTATCAGATTATAAGGGTAAATGATGAGATGTGTTTTCAATAAAAAAGATTGGGAGATGTATTTGTAATTGGCATTGTTATTTAATTGCATCATACATTATCAATTAAAGAATGGTTAACAGCTAAACAGAAAAAGTAATTTGTGTTTATGACATTATTTAAATACTGCAATGGCGTATGAAT
>JAHEZG010000059.1:8604-13804 GCA_023251195.1 Chitinophagaceae bacterium
GCATTTCCGAACTGTATTCAATTTAGCATTTTGTGATTTTATGTTTGTGTCTTTGAAATACTTATTTGTACTATTTTTCAACCAGGTTTTGTTGCATTTTTGGTTTGACTGTGGGCTGTATAAATTCTGTGCCGGGGAAATAAGATTGAACATTAATTAACAAGCTGAAAAACTTTTTAAATGAGTCGTTTCAGGCCTAAATAATTTATCAGGCAAAAGAAAAATCTTCTTCTATTAAGTCAAAATCTTGTTTAGACATATATCAATATGATAATCATCTAAAATGGATTTCAATAAATACAGAAGGCTGTGATTTCGCACAGCCTTCCAATTAATTAAATTGAATACCAATTATAATTTTTCAAATGGTCGAACTTCAATTAAGGTTCCGTTTGATGAGTAAATTTTAGCGAGATATAACCCTTGAGCTAAATCACTTACCTTAAAATCAATTGTGGATTTTCCAATGGATAAATTATAATTGAAATTTAAAAGCACACGACCTGAAACATCACTCACGGTTAACATCAACCTTGTATCACTTAATAAATTTACAGGTAAGTTAATTACATCGTTTGATGGATTTGGATAAAGGTTTCCGATAACAGGGTTTTCATTTTCAAATATCACGCTTTTAATTTCAGTGTAAGAATCCTTTCCGTCAAAATCAACCTGATGAATTCGATAATAGCGGATTCCTGTTTTTCCCGGTTCTGAATCAATGAATGAATAATGGTGTGCTTCCATTGTTGTTCCGTTTCCGGCAACCTGACCAATTTTTCTGAATTTAAAATCCCCTGAATGATCAGCCGAGGTGGCAACTTCAATTTCAAAGAAATCATTATTAACTTCTGAAGAAGTGTTCCAATTCAATAAAGCATCTGTTGCATGATATTGTTGTGCTGTAAAATCAGTTAAAACAATAGGTAATATATTACCATCGGATCCGGTAAAGAAACTGAAATCTGTTAAGCCGCTACTAGTTATAATATTTGTAGTTGTATTAATGCTGGTAGTTCTGGTGATCCAGTTGTTTGCTGGATTTGTTTTTATCAGGAACATACTTCCTTCAGGTGCAACTGCAAAATCGCCTTTATCCGCATCATCGTAATTGAGAGAAACATCATATGTGTATCCACTTCCTCCCGTAGCAGTAATACGATAAGTAAAATCTGCGTTGTTATAGCCTCCTGGGAAAGCAGGAGAGGGATTGGTTCCTGGTAAATCTCCTGAATAATATTCGCAAGAAACTGAAGTAGGAACTGTTCCCACTGAGCCCCAGGTAATTGAACCAACTGTTCTGCCTGCAAAGGTGAAAACATTTGTTCCGCTCAATGAGGGAACTGCAGTTAAAGCAAATGGATAAACTCCTGTGTTTGCATTAAACTCATCTGCTCCTAAATCAGTCGCAAAGCCATAGGCAGTACCTCGGGCACCACCACCATAATCTGTATTGACAGAACCTGAAGGAGCACCTGCAACTCCTTTTCCATTCACATACCAACTGGCTTGATTTGCAGGGTTAATATTTAAATTACCCAATGTAATACTTGTAAATAAATCAGTTGGGTTTAATTGGGTGGCCGTTGATGCGCCAGCTGCAACAGTATTTACATTCCAACTATTACCGTCACCAGCAGAATTAGTTTTCCAATTTGTAAATGATTGGTCTGCTGTTCCCCAAATTCCAAAAGTAGCTGCGTTGTTTGAAGCGATTAAATTATAATTTGAGGCACCGGCATTCCAGTTTGTTGCGAAATTGCTGGTTCCGTAATTGACAATTGCATAGTGTTTTGCAGTTGTTCCACCTGTTCGGTTATTGATAAAAATATTATTGGCAAGAGTAGTAACATCGCCAATCACAGTTCCGCTTTGCCCCGGGAAACGAACAAACGCCATTGAATTGTCAAAAGTACTTGTACCTGTTGCCTGTGTTCCACCAAGTATTACGGTATTGTAATATGCAGTAACACTCGATGCAACTGCATTTGATAAATCATTTTCAATTCCAAAAATTCCTAAGCGATTGGTAGGTGTAACACTTGAATAATTTCCCAGCGAAACCTGATTGTTATTTACAGTCCAGTTACCTGTTCCGTTCAACCAAATCCCCTCAACCTGTCCATCAGGGGAGTTATTGCGCATATCGTAAATGCGATTGTTATTAATGGTGCCTGATAAATTTGTTCCATTTACAAATATTGCTGTGGTAGTTACAAAAGAACCTCCGTTATCAAGTATGTAAGGACCATCAATCACATTGTTATTAATCAACACTCCCGAAATAGTAGCTGATGGAACAATTTCAATTCCATATGAATCATAACCAATACCTGCTGCTTGAGAACCAATAATATTATTATTGGTAACAGTTATTGTTCCGGCTCCGGAATGATAAATAGTATAAGAGCCACCACCGGTATATGCGCCCAATTGTGCCAGGTAATAAAAATTATTCTGGTTAACTGTTACAGCTCCTGATGTTGTACTGTAAATTCCATAAATGTATCCAGGATAAAAACTAAAAGATAATCCGCCACCAAATGCAACCACCTGATCAGCAACTGCACCACCTGCATCGCCTATCGTGTTTGATGTAAATGTTGGTGTTGTACTTCCTTGAACATCAAATACCACAACGCCGGAATAATCACTGTATGTATTTCTGATTCGTTTAATGGTATTTGCGCTAAGAGTAACAGTTCCACAATTTAAAACAACAATTTCCAATTCATTTAAAATACCACTTCCAGCGTTATAATTATTAGCCCAGTACGGACTTCCGCCTGAACCAACACACAATGGATTGTTTCCACCAATGTAATTTGTTGAAATAATATTATTGTTAGAAGTTGCGCCTGGTAAAAAACGAATTCCGTTTTGCGGCGCAGTTCCATCAATGAATGTATTGTATATACTGTTGCCTGTTATGGTCCAGTTCGATCCGTTTCCTGTGGCTGTAACATCCATTGCAAATGCAGTAGTAACTGTTCCGGATGCGCCGAAAGCACTGAAGTTATATAGATTATTATTGGTGATAGAAATATTATCATTTGGTGCAAGTGCAGCACCATTTGAATAAATTAATTTCAAAGGATATCCACCAAACACATTTGTTTTTTCATGCACAATGCAATTGTCAAGAGTGAAATAATCATTACCGGTTGAGGTTCCAGCTCCAATGAAAACAACACCACTTGATGCGTTGGATGTGAATCCTTCTACCTCAGTGTTTTTTATAGTGATGCGACGAGAATCATTAGTGAGATAAAAAGTAGGAGCGATGTTAACTCCTGTTCCTCCATTTTGATTTTGGAAGCGCAAATATCTTCCTGCACCTGCAAAATTCCCATTTACTATTACCGAATCAGCGCCATTGAATTGAATCAAAGCAGTTGTTAAACTTCCTGAAATAATTCTTAGTGTAGCTGCATCGGGCTGAATAGTAATTTTATAAGGCCCACCACAAGTTGAACCGATTTGATTCAATGGAGTTGTGGTAGTTTCAGTCACATTATTCTGAACAATAACAGTTAAATCACTTGAAAGAACTCCGGCATTAATTGCTGCAAACAATCCGGCTGCTCCGTTAAAAGTATTGTATACAGGAGTTCCGGCGCCAACACCTACATATACAGTTCCGCTTATAGCAGTTACAATTGTATATGAATCAGGATTGGTTGGATGTGCGATAGGAGAGTTGACATTGTTGTTTGTGAATGACGGAGTAGTTGCATCAAACTTACTGAACCAGATATTCGGATTGGCAGGATTAGTAGCCAAGTCTTGCGCTACCACATAGTACTGATAGGTTTCGGCCAATACAGGTGTTGTTGATAAGGTAAATGACCACACGCTGTTAAATGCTGTACCTGAAACATAAACCCCGGCAGTACTTGTCCATGCAGTGGCGGATGGAAGCGATCTTCTGTAATAAACACGAGGAACATTTCCGCCGCTTGTTGGCACTCCAACACCAACATCAGTTATAGTTGCGGTAAAAGTTATTGAAGTGGCACATGCAGCTTGATTACTCAGCGCAGTATAGGAAATTATTGGAGTAAAAATATCAGTACCGGCAACCAAGGCATTAAAGTTACCTTCGTCAGCACCGATATCAATTGGTGAAACTGTGGAGCGTGTGGTTCCATCAAAATCATCGCTAACTGTTGCAGTTGTTGTTACTCCGGTTCCTTCAGCAGGAGTAGCATTATTAAGATGAAGATTTACAGTTGCTGAGGTTCCTGATGGAGTAATAAAATTTGGATCACCCACACCTGAATGCAAATCCTGACCGGTAACTGTAAATCGCAAACCCTGCAATGAATAAGAGGTTCCGCCTACACTAGAAACTGCGCCGCCTGTGCCAGGGGCATAATAAATATTGTAATCACTGGTGGCAGTAGTAATTGCATTTAATGAATATGCGAAATGAACTCCTGTTCCACTGGTATTTGATCGCGCATTAACAAATATGTTATTTCTGATTTCATCGGTTCCGGTTAGCAGTCGTTGAAATGCAAAAGAATTAACAGTACCGCTTGCTACTGCTGATCCTCCAATGTAAACTGAGTTGAATATGATGTTGCTGTTGGCTGCAATATTTTTATTGATACCAATAATTGAGGCAGATGTTGTTATTGAAGCACCTGCAGCATCAATACCCAAACGAATCATGTTGTTTTGAATAGTTGCTACTCCGGTAGCTGTTCCGCTTGTTGAAGAATTGATGCCTTGCTGAAAAGCTGTATTTGATGTAGTTGAAAAACTATGAATGAAATTTCTGCTAAGTAAACTTGCACCGGTATTTACATTCGGGCTCACACAAATTCCAATTACTCCAACTGCACCAGCGTTTGAATTGCTTAAAGTATGAATGATGTTTTGTGTAATTGTTTGCAATTGCGGTGAGGCAACAACAGTTGAAGTAGAAAGCACTCCGATAACAGATGATGTTCCGTTTGTTCCAACATCAGGATTTGAATTGCTTAAACTTCGAATCGTGTTCGCTGAAACCGTATTTACTCCTCCGGTTAATGAAATTCCAACCACTTGAGCGGCTGCGTTTGCTCCGCCGGTTGAAGCTAAATTTACTATTGTATTTCCTGAAATGGTATTAACAGTTGTAGAAGGCGACGAGGTTGTTGCCGATGAGAGAATTCCAAACAAGGTTGAATTAGAAGAATTGGTTAAACTGCTT
>JAHEZG010000060.1 GCA_023251195.1 Chitinophagaceae bacterium
CGGTGGCAGCCTTTGCAGGGGGAAAAAGAATAAATAATAAGTGGCGCGAAATTTTAGCCGACCGCAATTCACTCGCTCAAATAAAATTAAAAGACCCTGAAGCATTATCGAAGTTTGAAAAGAACATAACCAACTGGTTAAAGAATGCAGGCAATATCACACTGCAAATGTTGTTTGAGGAAATACTGAACGACAGCGGCTTGTTGCAACACATTTTAAAGAGCGATGAAAAAATATGGTTGATGCAGGTGCTCACCACTTTCTTTGATTTCCTGAAAGCAGAAAGCGCCAAGCATCCGAGAATAAAAATTGCACAGTTCCTGGAGATGATTGAGCAGATGGAAAAAAATGAATTGGGATTGCCGGTGAACAAAACTGTTTTCAGAGCAGATGGTGTAAACTTTATTACTGCGCACTCCGCCAAAGGACTGGAATTTCAACATGTGTTTTTGATTGGATGCACGGCCGATAAATGGGAAAGCGCCGGAGGTGGTGGAAGCAATTATTCATTGCCCGATACACTCACTTACACAAAGGACGATAACAAAATTGAAGGACTGCGCCGATTATTTTATGTAGCAATGACCCGCGCAAAAGAATATTTAAACATCTCATTTGCCGATACAAACAACGAAGGAAAAAAATTGGCACCATCGCAATTTGTAGCTGAAGTAATTGCCGGAACCGGAATAGAAATTACAACTGCAAATGTGGAAGCCGAAGAATTATTTGAAATGGGAATGACCTTGCTTTTGAAAAATGAAAAACCACACATCGAATTATTCGATCGGGATTTCATTCAATCGAAGGTGGAGAATTTTTCGATGAGTGTTTCGGCTTTGAATAAATATTTAGAGTGTCCGATTTCGTATTACTTCGAGCGGATATTGAATGTGCCGTTTGCCAAGAATGATTCTATGGCATTTGGGAATGCAGTTCACTGGGCGCTCAATCGTTTGTTTGTGAAGATGCGCGATTCAGAGGAGAAAAAATTTCCATCCATTGATGATGTGTTGAATGATTTCAGTTTTGAAATGAGCCGACAGAAAGATTCGTTTACTGAAAAACAATACACGAACAGAATGTTGCATGGCAAACAAATTTTGCCTGAGTACTACAATCAATACATCAACTCGTGGAACAAAGTGGTGGTGACTGAATACGCCATTCGCAACATTGAAGTAGATGGTGTGCCCGTAAATGGTAAATTAGATAAGATTGAATTTACAGGCGCTGATGTGAATGTGGTAGATTACAAAACCGGAAGCGTGCAATACGGAAAAGAAAAATTTCTTCCGCCCGATCAAAAAAACCCGGTTGGTGGCGATTACTGGCGGCAAATAGTTTTCTATAAAATTTTGCTCGACAATTTTAAAATAGAAAAGTGGAACATGCTGAGCGGCGAACTGGATTTTGTAGAGAAGGATGAAAAGAAAAATGTTTTTGTAAAAGAAAAAATTGTAGTGACAAAAGATGCCATTGAGTTTGTAAAAAATCAGTTGAAGGAAACTTACACACGAATAAAAAATCTGGAGTTCTCAGATGGTTGCGGAAAAGAAGATTGTCATTGGTGCAATTTTGTGAAGGAGAATAAACTGGAAGTGATGGGAGAAAAGGTTTGAGTTCTCAAATTTTTATTTCACAAAATCAGAAATCAGAAATTTAATTTTTTAGCGACTGCTAATAATTTTTCTATTTGTGATTCTATTTTCATTATCAATCACTGTTAGAAAATACATTCCACTTTGTAAATTGTCAATTGTGATTCTATTTTCAATGACTGAATGAAGCTGGAAAATAATTTTACCAAGCAAATCTGTTATCCTTATTTCTTTAACATTTATTTTTTTGTCAACCTCAACTGTTAAAAAACCATTTGAAGGATTAGGATAAATTTTTACATCAAAAGAATTCATTTCACTTTCTTCGATGTTGGTTGATATATCAATTTTGCCTGTGAAAGTGTCGTAGTTTCCAGAACTTACCAATGAGTCATTTCCAAAATATGCAGTGTTGCAATAACTTCCGGCAGCAAAAACATTTCCTGAATTATCAGTAGCTATTCCATAAACATATTCATTCCACATTGCGCCGCCTGCGTTAATTGCGTTTATGAAATTTCCATTCTGACCATACTTCGCAATGAATGCATCATAGTTTCCCCAGCCTGAAAGAGTAGTGCTATTAAAAGTTACTGGCTGAACATAAGATCCACCAATTAAAATGTTGCCCTGATTATTCAGTGCAATGCAACGACCCTCTTGATCGCTTAGCCCTGTTGCTTGCTTCACCCACAATGCAGTTCCACTTGTATCATACTTCGCTAAAAAAATATCATTTGAAGTTGCAACAAGAACGATGGAATCAAAATCAACAGTATCCACGATTGAACCAGTGAAATAAATATTTCCTGAATTGTCTGCTGTTACAGCATAACCGCAATCTTTACTATAACTCAAAATTGAATTCCCTCCTGCTCTTTTTGCCCAAATGCAATTTCCCGATGAATCGTATTTAGCAATGAAAATATCCTGCGAACCAAGTGCGGTGAGAATATTTGTTCCAAAAGAAACTGTACCTGAAAATTTTCCTGTGATGTAACAGTTTGCTAAGTTGTCTGTGCAAATTGAATTGCCTGTTGCGTTAACATTCCGTATCCAAATTTGATTTCCAGATGTATCAAACTTTTGAAGGAATGATATTGAGCCAGTCAAATAAATATATCCTGCATTGTCTAAACTTATTCCATTGCAATTTCCAGCACCACCATTTGTTTTCCATATTTCATTTCCGCTAGAATCATATTTAGCAATCAATACTTGATTTGAAGAATCACCTGAAACATATAAGCGACCGGCATTATCCGAAATAATTGTTCTCGCATGCCCATTCCAGATATTTACTTTCCAAATGGAATTACCAGCTGAGTTGTATTTTGAAATCATTGCATATTCTGATGAATCGAATGCAGTATAACAGTTCCCGTTTCCATCGGTGCAAATAGAATGACCATTATCAATTCCTGCACCGCCCTCATTCTTTACCCATTGCCAACCCTGAGAGAATGATAGGGTAGGAAGAATAATAAATATGAAAACAAATTGTCTCTTCATTTCAGCGGAGCTTAATTTTTTAACTCGATTTAAATCTATTTCTTTAAAAAAGTAAAACGGTATTAGAGAATAAATATTATTCCACCTCAATGGTTTGTTGCCGTCCTGTTTCATTTCTTAAACAAACTTCATCACTGCGTTGGTTTTGAAATTAAGTTTTAACAAAATGTTTTCAGAACATTGTCGTTAATGATTTTAGCAATGAAGAAAGGAGGTTTTAACTTATTTTTTATTTTACTTGTTACTGTCACACTGAGCCCGTCGAAGTGCGAAGCTCAGGATACTTATCAGCAGCGGGTAGTTAATTATATTAACACTTACAAGGAATTAGCAATTGCAGAAATGAAGCGCACAGGAGTGCCTGCAAGTATTACACTCGGTCAGGGAATTATTGAAACCGAAGCCGGCAGAAGTTCACTCGCTGCTATTGCAAATAATCATTTCGGAATAAAATGCCACGAAGACTGGACCGGCGACACTTATCATTTTGATGATGATGCACCGAATGAATGTTTCAGAAAATACGATTCGCCCGATCAGTCATTTAAAGACCACAGCAATTTTTTAAAAAACAAATCGCGATATGCCTGTTTGTTTCAATTGGATATTACAGATTACAAAGGTTGGGCAAAAGGATTGAAAGCATGTGGTTATGCAACCAACCCGAAGTATGCCGAAATATTAATTACAGCAATTGAGAATAATAATTTGCAGCAATATGATTTGCTCGGACTGGATGTAAACTATACTGCAAGTACAAATAGCAATGACAGTACGAATGCAATTTGTAAAATTCAAAATCAGGATCCGGAAACCGATGCAATAGTTTCTGATTTAGTCAGCGACCCGCAACACGGTCGTGTTTATTTTTTTAACAACATAAAATGTATTGAACTAAAGCAGGGAGAAACCATGCAAAAGATTGCTGCGGAATATGAATTGGGAATGAAAAGATTATTGAAATACAACGACCTGACATCAAAATCAAAAGTGCAACCGGGCGATCGTTTATTTCTTCAACCCAAGCATCGCAATGGCGATTTGGCTTATCACACTGTGAAAGAAGATGAAACCATGTTTGAGATTTCGCAGATGCATGGGATACGATTAATGTACTTGTATGAAAAAAATAAAATGATAATGGGCACTCAGCCTGAGGCAGGTGAGATTTTGAATTTGCGCAGCGACCGAATTTCTCCTCCTAAACTTCGCACCAAACAAAAAGTGGTGCAGAAAGAATTGACTTCTTATCATACTGATTCATTGAGTGAAAATATGTATGAGGTGAAAAAAGGCGATACACTTTATGCCATTTCAAAAATGTATAACCTCACTGTTGACCAATTAAAGCAACTCAACAATTTGAAAAGCGATGCGTTGAGTGTTGGCGATAAATTAAAAGTGAAGTAATAGTTTACATGTTCATTGGTTTATTACTTCATTGGTAAATATTTAATAGAATAAATTTTTTTATACTTGTTACTAACAAAGTGACGAATAAACCAATGAACCAATGAACTAATAAACCGGTGAACTTATTTTCGCCCGATGGATAACACAATTCAGGTACTCGATAAAAAATTCAGAACTTATATATCAGCTGAAACCATTCAACAAAGAGTAAAAGAACTTGCTGAAAAAATTAACGAGCAATTTGCCCATGAGAAACCGATTTTTCTGGCCATACTCAACGGCTCATTTATGTTCGCCGCCGATTTAATGAAGCAGGTAAATATTCCGAGTGAAATTTCATTTGTAAAACTCGCATCCTATCAAGGCACACAATCAACAGGGCAAGTAAAAACTTTAGTAGGGCTTGATATAAATATTAAAGATCGTACTGTAATTATTATTGAAGACATTGTTGACACCGGAAAAACCTTGAATGAATTTCTTCCGGTGTTAAAAGGATTTCAACCGAAAGAAATTTTAATATCTGCTCTGTTATTTAAACCCGCAGCATTGAAGCACGATATAAAAGTGGATTACAGCTGCTTTGAAGTTCCCAATGATTTTTTAGTCGGATATGGTTTGGATTACGATGGATATGGAAGAAACCTTCCGGCAATTTATCAATTGTGTTAGTGCAACACTTCCAGCTTCAATGTTTCAACCCGGGCATTATTTTGTATGGATAAAAAATAAAATCCATTATCAAGTCCATTAATTTTCAATTGAACGGAATTTTCGCCACGAACTAAATTTTCATTTGACGAATAAATTATTTTTCCGGCAACATCGGCAATATTGATTTTTACCATTTCATTTTTTATTGAATGAATCAACAGGTTAGAAGTTGTGGAACCTGGATTCGGAAATAAGGTTGAACGAATTTGAACAGCTGAATAATTAATTGTTGACACTGAAATTTCAGGTGAATCATTTAAGCCGCTATGGTCGGTTTCTGCAGAATCAGAATATGCAGCAACATATTTTTCGCAGTTACCATAAACAGTATCAAGCTGCCACCTGAAATCACCACGAATGCTTCGGTCGGCCAATTCACATGCACCGGCTGCATACAATAATTTTTCATCAATGCTGTCGGGAACCATAGCGTTTCGGATACTTAAATGATCGAATGCCGCAAAGCATGTATTATCAGGTAGCCCGGGATAAACCGAATCCAAAACATATTGCAGATAAGATTTATCAGGATTTAAACGAATGAAATTTATTCCGGCATCAATAATTTTTTGATATTGAAACAATACACCGGGATGGTCGGGTGAGTTAAGATAATGGTCATGATTTTTTGAGGTAATCATAAACAGCAAATCCGGTTTTTTAATTATAGCCGAATCAATCCAGTTACAACCATTTCGCCAACGCCAGAAATCTGCTGCTTCGGTGGCTGTTGGTATATAAAAGGGTTTCGGATTCGGAATTATTCCCAATGAATAACCGAGCTGAATTATTTTTAAACTATAAAAGGCGCGCTCATCAGTACCAGTTCCATAAAGCAAAGGTGCAAGCGGAAAGTCAATTGAATCGCCCGGAACTCCATTGTTGTTATTGTCGAAATAAAATCCGGCAAGCGTATCAAAATTCATTGAATAATTAAGATACAATGTTGAACTGTATTTCAGTTTTGAGTAATCAAAATTTCCGGTGGTATCGTTGTAAGCCATGTTGTGAGTCATGGTAGTTCCACCGGCATTTACATTACCCATATCAGCTAATTGTATTTGGTCACCTACCGGCGATTCCCAATTCACAATCCATTTTAAACTGTGCAACTCATTTCCATAAACACCGGCAGTGGCAAGTGACATGTTGCCGCCATTCGATCCGCCAATCAACCCTACATTCTGATAATTTGGTTCAATCGGAATCAATTGATTAAGATACTGCCCGGTAACATTTGGAATTTCACCGCTGCAAAACCGAATTACATCTTTTAATGCTGCAATGCATTTCGGGCCTCGTAAATCATAAGTTCCGCCGCTTAAAAATGGCCCCGAGCCACCACCGGGAAAATTGAAAAACACCTGAATAAATCCGAGAGGAGTAAGCACTGCCGGATAAGCAGGAATTATTCCGATGGCTCCTTTTCCACCTGCAATTACAATGGCAACCGGCGCACCACAGGTATCGTATCTGGCTGAGTCAGGATAATGAATGTAAACTGTAATGCCGGTTGAGTCGGCAACGCTTGATGGGATGTGGGTTTTAACCGGAATGTTTTGTGAATATCCATTTTGGCTAAACAGGAAAAGAAAAATTAAAAGATTCCGCACTTGCATTATTGATAGCGAGGTACTTGTTGTTAGAATTTACTGCGACCAATATAATTTAACATTTCATGTTTACAATCATTTTTATAGGCTGAACCGAAAGAACTAAGCGCTGAAACGGTTTTCAAAACTTTATTTAAGAGGTTGAATCAAATTTCATCCAGTCGGCAATTGCCAATAAAGATTTTTTCGGCTCTTCAAGCATTCCCATGTGCGCACTTTTTTCAAGCAAACAAATGATTGCTGTGGCTGGAAGATGTGCCATCATCATACTTCGTTCAATCGGAATGGCTAAATCATTTTTTCCGAAAATCAATAACACCGGAAGATTTGTTTCTTTCAATATTATTGATAAATCTTTTCTGGCGGCCATGGCCAATGAGGCGCCGGCAATTGATTGTTCGGGAATGATTGCTGCTTTTTCCTCCATTGCAACAATTAACTCCTTGTTGCGATCAGCAAATACAGGAGTAAAAAGTGTAGGAAAAAGCTGGTAAGCGAAAAGCCGGCTTCCATTATTTAAAACAAACTCCGCCACTTTTTTTCTGGTTTCTTTTTTCAAATCATCATCGGCAAAACATGAGCTGTGAAAAAGCCCGATTCCTTTTAATTGCTCCGGATATTTTTCGGCAAACGCAAGAGTTACATATCCGCCCATTGAATGCCCGAGTAAAAAACATCCACAGGATCCTGCGGATTTTTCAATTTGTTCTCCCTCTAAAACAGCAAGTACTGCTTCAGCCATCAACTCCATTGATGTATGATTTTTTCCGGGCAATGATTTTCCGAAGCCGGGTAAATCAATGCAGATGATTTTTGATTTGGCGAGAAGCGGTTGCTTGAAATCTTGCCAGATATTTTTGTCTTCACAAAATCCATGAAGCAGCACAAGTGTTTCGCCTGTGCCTTCAACGGAATAGCTGATGGTTGATTCTAAGTGTTGAATTGTTTTTTCCATAATGAGAAAGGCGAATGTAAAATCATTAAATAGTCCATTTCAAATCTTACTTTTCATCCGGTCAAAAAAAATCATTGAAGAAAATATTTTTCATATTAATAACAATCGCTCTTTTTAGTTGTGAATACCGTGAGAAGAAAATAAAAGTATCACTGCTTCCACTCGGAAATGTTTCAGCCGAATATCTTGATTCAATCAGCGGGGCATTAAAGAATGAATATCATTTTGAAGTTGAGATTCTTCCGGAAATAAAAATTCCTGAAAACTTTTTCATCAATATAAAATCACCGAGGTATCGTGCCGATTTAATTATAAAACACTTGTTGACAATAAAACCTGATTCGGTAGATTATATAATGGGAATAACTGAATATGATATTTCTGTAACCAAAAGAGATGAAAATGGAAACATAAAAACCCCGGAATCAAAATATTCTGACTGGGGAGTTTTTGGATTCGGTTATGTTGAAAACAGAAGCAGCATTATTTCGACTTTCAGATTTAAAAATGATGACCAGAAAATTTTCTTTTTACGATTACAGAAAATTGCAATGCACGAACTTGGTCATAATTTAGGATTGCCACATTGCAAAAATAAAATGTGCGTGATGTGCGATGCCGCAGAAACCATTCGAACAATTGATCGGGTGAACAAAACTCTTTGTAAAGATTGCAGGGCGAAAATTCAGCAGATCATTTTTTAAAAGGTTCATTCGCCCCTGACAGGATGGAACTTCTTTGCAGCGAATGATTTCATCGCGGAATTGAATTTCAACCTTAGTAGAAATAATTAATAGAGATTTTCTAACCTTATTAATAAGGTTGTTGAGGTAGTATTTAATTTTTCTACTGAGGTTCTTTTGGCGCGAACAACTTTTCCAAAGTTCAAAACTTTGGAAAAGTTAATCCCTCGTGTTTTACTCCACCACCACCTTCTTCATCACCAACCCATCTGCAGTTTTGAGGCGGATGAAATAAACGCCCTTGCTGAGGGTGGTGAGGTGCAGGGTTTGGGTTGGGGTGTTACACCGGAGCGCATAAACTTTTTCGCCTGATAAATTAATGACTTCTATTTGTTGAAAATTTTACCGCAGAGGCGCAAAGACGCAGAGAAAAATTTATTCTATGTTTTTGTTTTTAGGAAAAAGTTATTTTGTGCAACACTAAAAATTAACAAAATGGGATTCTTTGGACTTTTTAAAAAAACAACTCAGGTAACAGAGGCAAAAAATGATAAAACAGTTTACGAATGCTTCGGAATAAATGAGAATGAAGAGAAACATATTTCTTTAAATGAAAAGCAGGAATTGTTAGATAATATTAAGGAAAGAAATAAGGTTTTTAATCGAGAAGAAATTAATACGATTAGTAGCCATGCTAAATATGATGTTTGGAATGCATTTAAGTGGCATCAATTTTCACCTGAACTTAAATCTTCAACTACTATAAAAGTCAAGTATAAATTTAGTGGAGTAGACAAAGAAAAAAGTTTACTCGCAAATCCCGATGTTGATATGAATGAATTTGAGAAAGAGATGGCGGATAATTTTTCTAATGACAAATATTTTAACAAGGTAGAAATTCAAGATGTTTCTATGAAATTGGGTTATGATGTTTGGGAGTTTTGTAAGTGGGATAAATATTCTGAATCAAGAATAGTTTATGAAGATGGGTTTGAAATGGTAAATTATGAAAAGAGTAATTCTAAAAAATAGGAAACCAAGGAATGTTAAGTGAAAAATTTCCTAAGTTCTGACTGTTTGGCTTTCACAATAGATTCAGTCATTCTATAAATTAACATTTCAAGTGAGTTAGAAATTTTATGAAAATCAGTTTCATTATATCTGTATCCAACTATCATTGAGTCAAGATTTATATGAGGTAGTGAACTTTGTTTTATACAATCTTGAATTCCCTGGTTTATGTTTTTGTGTTTTTCAAATTTCAAATAAAGTTTTGCTTTTGGATAAAGATGAAATTCATTGGAAAGCGAGAAATTATTGGATGAAGTATCCTGACTATAATGAAGCAATCGCACTTCTGATTCGGACTTATAAATCCCTTTTTTAATAAAGGAATAAATCCGCATCAGAATTAATTCTCTATCGTTCAATTGAAAATCATTTTCAACTTCAAATTTTTTTGTTTCAGAAATAAAAGAATTATAGAGTTGCTTTATTTGTGAATGTTGTTCTTGACCTTCATAAACTATTTTAGAAAGAAAGTAATTTGACCATTCATCGAAATTTTCTTTTTCAACTTTAAAAACCAAACCAACACCTTTCCCGTTTTCACCATATAACCGCCAGTTATCAAAATGCACTTCTTCATTGTCTTGATATTCGCAAAATGAAATCTGATAAAACAATTGCTTGTATCCAATAATTTGTTCATTTGGAATTCCTGTCAAATCAATTGCTCCGGAAGAAAATTCATTTGGGTCATCCAAGAGCGATAAATTGTTAAGATACAAATAGCCATTATTTAAAATTTCAATTGCGTTTTTAAGAGATGTGAAATGAATTAGTTTAAATCCACCATCGTAATACAAACAAGTATCCCTTAGAATTTTCTGCGATGGATTATTAACTGAAAAATTATCAGGTTTTCCAGCATACATAGCTAATGAAGTACTAATCGAAAAATGAGGAAGAATATTTTTTACCTTTTCTACTAAAGCTTTTTTTGCCTTCTCAATAATTTCTCCATCTGCATCTTCTTTATACATTAATTTTTTATTTTCAAATCAGTTTTCACTCCGCCTTATTCAATATCCGCAGCTTGGCGTATTTGAGTAATATTTTTTTTGTGCCTGCTTCGCTGAATTCGATGGTGGCGATGCGCTCGAATTCGCTGCCTTCGAGTTTCAGAATTTTTCCGATGCCGAAGCGCTGGTGCTCTACTTCCATGGCTTCTTTTATTTCGCGGAAATCGTCGGGCTTGAAATCAACAGCGGGTTTGTAAGCAAAGGGCGGCGGAGTAAATTTTGGTGCGGCGGGTTTTTGTGCAGCAGCGGAAGCGGACGATTTTTTATTGGGATAATAACCGGGCTTGCTGTAAGTGTCTTCGCCGAGAAAATTGTGATGCGAAAAATTTTTTTGCGGCGCTGAATAAATATTATCAATGCTCTTGGGGTCAATTTCATCAATGAAGCGGCTGGGGTCGCAGTAAGTGAGGGAGCCATAACGGTAGCGCGTGTTGGCGTATGAGAGCGTGAGCTTTTGTTTGGCGCGCGTGATGGCGACATAAAAGAGGCGGCGCTCTTCTTCGAGGTCTTCGCGGCTGTTGAGCGACATGGCGCCGGGGAAAAGATTTTCTTCCAACCCCACCACATAAACACACTGAAACTCTAACCCCTTGGCGGAGTGAATGGTCATCATGCGCACACGGTCGTGGTCGTTGGTGTCTTTGTCGGCATCAGTAAGCAGCGAAATATTTTGCAAGTAGGCGGCGAGCGATTTATCTTTTGTGAGTTCATCTTTTATTTCGCCGTCGGGCGTGATGTCGGGCGCTTCGCTGTCGGTAAATTCTTTTATGCCATTAAGCAACTCCTGCAGGTTTTCGTAGCGGCTGAGTCCTTCAACTGTTTTGTCGTCGTAGAGTTCTTTGAGTATGCCGCTGTTTTTTGCCACGAGCGCTGCGGCATCATAAGCATTGAGAATGGTTAACTGGTTCGCCCAGTTTTTTACCATGTACATAAAACTTTCGATGTTGCTGTTGCTGCGGTTGCCGGGCATTTCGGTGGCGGCATTGAGCAACACATCCCACAGGCGCATTGATTTTTCTTTGGCAATGACCATTGCTTTGTCAATGGAAGTTTGCCCGATGCCGCGCGCGGGGTAATTGATAACGCGCTTGAGGGCTTCTTCGTCGTGATGATTAACGCAGAGGCGGAGGTAGCCGACCAAGTCTTTGATTTCTTTGCGCTGATAAAAACTTAGTCCGCCATAAATGACATACGGAATATTGAGGCGGCGCATGGCTTCTTCAAACGCACGGCTCTGTGCATTGGTGCGATACAAAATTGCGAACTCGTTGTGATGGCGCTGGTGGCGCATCTTCTCTTCGAAAATGCTGTCGGCAACGAGCTTGCCTTCGTCGTTATCACTAAGTGCGCGAATGAGTTTTATTTTTTCGCCTTCGAGATTTTCGGTCCAGATTTCTTTATTAATCTGCAACTTGTTATTGCCGATTACTTTGTTGGCGGCTTTAACAATGTGTTGCGTGCTGCGGTAATTCTGTTCGAGTTTGAAAGTCTGCACTTCGGGATAATCGCGCTCGAAGTTTAAAATGTTGGCGATGGTTGCGCCGCGGAAAGAGTAAATGCTTTGCGCATCATCACCCACCACGCAAATATTCTGATGCACATCGCCGAGTTTTTTTACAATACTGTATTGCGCGTAGTTGGTATCCTGGAACTCATCAATCAAAATGTATTTGAAGCGCTGCTGGTATTTGTAAAGTATGTCGGGAAAATTTTCGAGCATGTGGTGCATCTTGAAAAGCAAATCATCGAAATCCATTGCACCGGCTTGCTGCATTCGTCGTTGGTAGATTTCGTAAATCTCACCAATGCGCGGGCGACCGGAAGAACTGTCGTCGCCCTGAATATTAAAATCCTGCTGGTATTCAGCCGGACCAACCAAACTGTTTTTTGAAGAAGAGATTCTGTTGTGAACCACATTGGGTTTGTAAAGCGAATCGTTCAAACCGAGTTCCTTGATTATGGCTTTGAGCAGACTGCGCGAATCATCGGTATCGTAAATGCTGAAGTTGGTTGGATAGCCAATGCGGTCGGCATGGTAGCGAAGCACGCGCGCAAACACCGAGTGAAAAGTGCCCATGTACAGATTGCGGGCTTCGATGTTTGTTAACTTCTCAATCCGGTCGCGCATTTCGGCTGATGCTTTGTTGGTGAAGGTGAGCGCGAGAATATTAAACGGGTCAACTCCCTGCTGTAACAGGTATGCAATACGAAAAGTAAGTACGCGCGTTTTTCCTGAACCGGGTCCGGCAATAATCATCACAGGTCCGTCTGTTGCCTCCACAGCTTGCCGCTGCATTCCGTTCAGTTCATCCAAAAAATTCATGCGACGAAAGTAGATTTTAGATTTCTGATTTCTGATTGAAGATTGATGGATGCGCGATTTTGTGGAGAAATATTTTTTCGAATATTTAACACGGAGGCACGGAGAACACGAAGTTGCACGGAGAATTCTTTGTTGAAAAAATATTATTAAACTCTGTGTTTCTCTATGTTCTCAGTATCTCCTTGGTTTTTTCATCGAGAATTTTTTTGCAGATTGCAGCAGAAAAATTTTTTATGGTCGAAAAATCAAAGGCTTCATCAATGGAATTTTTGTGGACACCGGGATTTGTGTTTGCATCAGTCATTTTATTTTATCGATTGAATAATTCAATTGATGTTTTGGATGCACAAACTGTTGGCGGAGGAATAGTGATTGGATTGGTTGGTGCAGTTATAGGAATAATATTGAAACGAATTTCAACTGAGCTGCCATTGATTCAGCGACTCGCAGTTTTAATTGCGATAGTTCTGGTTGCATTTTTTATCTGGTAGAAAAATTCAAGCAGCAGAACCTGTGGCTTGAATTATTTTTTTCAGATTCCGATTTTCTGCTGCTCTTTTTCCGATAAAATATTTTTCAGGTGCGCAATAACATCCCACTCCAGATCTTCGGCGGTTGGTCTATAATTATCCAGAAATAAATCTTCCTTGTCTTTACGGGCCACTGCAATTCCATTCTGATATTCATACCAATATCTTTCATTGCCCTCGTCAATCGCTTTTTGAATTTGCTCAGGATAAGGACCGTATAATTTCATATCAAGTGGCGCG
>JAHEZG010000376.1:0-2411 GCA_023251195.1 Chitinophagaceae bacterium
AAAATGGTTATAGCTATTAATTTAAATTTCATAAAAATGCGTGCGCGATTGAGAACTTATTATACTGACTGGCAACGAAAGTACACGCAGCTGCACAATACATTTAAAACTTTCAGCACACTGAAATTTATGCGACGAAAAGTTGAAGTTTATTGCATCTCGATTGTAACTGCGAAGTACATCATGAAGTCAATTGAAAACAAGACGAATAAGGGCTTCGCAGCCCCCCGCTGGCACATTAAAACTCAACCCCATTCCGTTTCCTCCTCCGCATACAAAAACTTAATCAGCTTCCATCGGATGTTTTGCGAATACTGTTTTACCTGATTGCAGAATTGAATAATCCGTTCGGCAAGCGATGGATGCAGCGGCTGGTTTTCCTTTTCGGCTATTATCAATTCTTCCATCAGGTGCGTGCCTTCGTTCTGATAATTATTCACCTGGTGGCTCAGGGCTTTTATTTCGTTTGATACGGCATGCACTGTTTCCGATTCCTTTTTCGATATCAGATTCAAATCATCCATATCGTAATCCAATGTAAATGTGAGGGTGTTCAGCAGTTCCTCCTTCAGTTCGTTGAGTGTGTTTTGCATGGTGTGTTTGATTTTATTGCAACCAAACCTAAAACATTTTAGATTGTAATGCAAACATTTGTTTTGTTTGCATTGCAAACATGCGAAAAGAACTACCCACTCCGCAGTACTACACCGTTGATCTGAACATTCATTTTCTGCAACGGCAAATGAAGCACCCCAATCTGCGGTTGACGGGCAACGGGGGAATTTTTCAAAAACCGCTTGCCATGCAAGGCGACCGCCTTCCGGTGATTAAGCGATGCCAACCAAACATGATTGATTTTATGCAGTGGGGATGGAAGCCGGAGTTTTATGTAAACAGCCCGCTGTACAACCGCCAACCGCTGCTGTATATAAAGGGCGAAGCCCTCAATACCTACTACCAGCCCTACATGCTGCAACCGCAACAGCATCGGTGCATTGTGATTGCCAATTCTTTTTTTGCGTGGCATTTTAAAGAGCACGAACGCGCACCCGACCGCAAACGAGGCAAGTGGGTGAAGCATGAATTCCGGAGCCCGAAAAATATTTTTTTGTTGTTTGCCGGGTTGTATGGATTAAATGCAAACGAAAAACAAAACAGGCTGCACTTCAGTATTGTGAGCAAGCCCGCCATCCCCTCACTGTTACACTACATGAAGCGGATGCCGTTGATACTGGAAGGAAATGATTTGAGCATCTGGCTCACAGGCAGCATTGATGATTGTTTGGGATTGGTGGAATATGTGGAGCCGCCCAACTTTATTATTTCGCACATGGATTTTTTATTGGGCGACGATGAATATTATAAGCGCGAAACATTCGAACAGTTTTATCACACGGAGCGTGAAGACTGGAATGATCTGGATGAAAAAAAATTAAAGCGCGAAAAATTTAAGCACTGATGTTTCTTCGCCGAGGAATGTAACAGCCGACTGCAAGTCGTATCATTTTATTGCATTCGGCAACATGCCGAACGCAACGGGATTATTTATTTGCAATCTGCTGAATCGGATTCACCGGATATTTTTCTTTTAGAAATTCATCGAGTAATGAACTCATGTGTTTATACCGATCCACCTGCTCGCCTTTCAACATATCGTGAGTGATAAAAGTATTGATATAAACCACATTTAATTTTGTATCGTGATGCCCAAGTAAAACCCCTTCTACAGTTACTGCAAAGATTTCATATACATATTGATTAACCTCCTTTATTAATTCTGATTGAAGTTTTTCATTGTGCAAAATAAAGTGACTGATTATATCTTTAGGGTGTATCAGTTTTAACTGCAACCGCTCATTGTAGCGATTAAAAAAATGAGAGGTTAAAAAAAACACATGGATATTATTATTTGCTAGAGTGGTGGGCATTATTGCACATAACCCCTTTTCGCTTTCAAAGTAAGTAATGTAAGCGCCTGTGCGCTCTTGTTTCGAAAGATGAATTTTGTAAATCCATTTATTCTTATGCTTACTGTAATAATCAAAAAGCCGTATCACTGTTTTAGCTCCAATGGGCGAACATATTTTAAATAGCTTAACGGCATGATACCCTGATTTGCGCTCCAGTATCGGCAAATCATTTTTCACCTCCTTAATCATTTCTTCCATACTCATTTGAGGCACCAGCATAAAACAAATTTATTTTTTCTTCTTCATCTTTTCAATCTCGGTTTAAAAAAATATGGCATTTGGTTGTTTATCCCAGTTGAGCTCGGCTTACTCATAGGACTTCCTTTTTTTATTTTGTCTTCGTGATGTATTCATTTATCTTTTTGTTTTATAGGTATTACTCATTGTGCTGTTTTATTATTTGTATTCGTGATGTGCTTCGCAGTTCATGAATTCCGCTTC
>JAHEZG010000376.1:2421-3423 GCA_023251195.1 Chitinophagaceae bacterium
TCGTTTTATTTTTTGCATCTCGGCTGCAAGCCGAGACGAACTGAATTGCCTTGCGCTGTGCGAGGACATGGTGGAATGCGCGCTCAAATCACCGTGTCCTCGCATCGCTCTTTCCATGGCTGCGGAGAGACACGGCGAGGGAGCAAGTCGTATCATTTTATTGCATTCGGCAACATGCCGAACGCACCGGATAACCATTTTTACCACCAGTTGGATTTAAATTTAATGTTTCTATGTTTACATAAACAAAACAAAATATGTCATCACCGGTTAAATTCAAAAATAAAAACAAACTATGGGAACCTGGAGCGTAATATCAGTAGTGGGGCGTCACTCCGAACTAAATGCTCCCTTCGGGCACAACTTCTGGGTCACGATCCGTATCAAGTATACAGAAACATTGATGGGCAGTTTCCCCGAGCCACCGATTCTTGCCTGGGACGAAACGATCCACACCATCAAGCACCATGTGGGAGAGCGATGGGAATTCGTTGGCAACATGTATAAACACAAACCCGGAAGCCCAACCATGGCTGTATGGGGACAACGATACTTTCGCGCGTATCTGCACGCGAAGGGTACCCCGTACTCTGGTAAGGGACATTCCAAGCTATTCGATAAGAATGGAGCACCTGTTGCCGGGGCAAAACTAGGAACGCACACAAACCCTGATGCGCAAAACAAAGCCGTGCAGAACTACCTCAAACGCAATGGTGGGATACTGGAAATCGAGATTCACGATATTCCAGGCATTCAATTAGAACCCGGGAAGGCGCGGAACATTGAGCGCGTGCTCACCTTCAATTGCGGCGTTGAGGGTATGGGCCCTCGCGTGAAGGCTTGGCAACACTTAAAGGTTGACTCAGCGCAGCCACAGCAAGCATGGCACCGTCGCTGGCAAATGGATGCCAATCCTCCGGGACTTCGTATCACGGGGCTGAAACTCGTCACTGATTATGCCCAAGTCCCGAATCCCACACCGGCTGATGGTGCGGTGTAACT
>JAHEZG010000377.1 GCA_023251195.1 Chitinophagaceae bacterium
GATTCATGGGATACGCTTGCTGATTTTCCGGGGTCACGAAGACACTATGTGCCTGGATTTACAATGAGCAATAAAGGATATTGCGGCACAGGTACCAATGGCACTAACCTTAAAGATTTTTGGGAATTTTATTATTACACATCATCAGTTGATGCAACGGGAACAGAAATATTATCGGACTTAGGTGATAATAACCCGATAACAATTTTTCCAAATCCAATTTCAACTACAGCTGAAATACAATCCAATGTTTTTCCATTCGACTTTTTGCTGTTTGATGTTTCAGGTAAAAAAGTTTTTGAAGAAAAAAATAGTGCGAGCAATTATTTGTTCGAACGAAAAAATTTATTGAGTGGTGTTTATCTTTTTTCAGTTTCGGTTCATGGAACAAAAATTCAAACCGGAAAAATTATTTTATTATGATTTCAATCGTAAAAAAAATAATTCTTTTGATTTTATTTTCTGTTAGCGTGAATTATGTTTTTGCTGATTGGATATGGACAAAAAAAACTTCGCTCCCGTTAGGAAATAAACGCGACCGTGCAGTTTCATTTTCAATAAACGGTTGGGGCTTTTTAGGTACCGGATTAGATTCAGCCAATTTAGTGCGTGCAGATTTCTGGAAGTATGATACGCTAACTGATGCCTGGTCGCAGGTGGCAGACTTTCCGGGAGTGCCGCGCCGCGATGCTGTGGCATTTGTGATAGATAGTTTTGGATATGTTGGAACCGGCATAGCTGATTCATCGGCATGGGGGTCAACGCTAATGGATTTTTACAAATACAACCCTTACAACAATTCATGGGACTCCATTGCACCCTATTCAAACGGCACTGCATATGGAGTTTACAAGGCAGTGGCAGGTTCTGCTGCAGGCAAAGGGTATGTAATTACCGGCCGATATTTCGGAACACCCTTTTATCAAACATGGATGTATGATCCTGCTCTGAACTACTGGATTCAAAAGGCTGATTTTCCTGTTTATTATGGTCGCAATGGAGCGGTTTCTTTTTCCATCGGAACAAAAATTTATTTAACAACCGGCAGCGACGATAATTATTTTTATAATGATTTATGGGAGTATGATGTGGTTTCAGATGCATGGTCGCAGAAACAAAATTTTCCGGGTACATCGCGCATTGGAGCCGTAGGTTTTACAATTGATACAGTTGGAATAGTTGGATCCGGAACTGATGGCGGATATACCAACGATTTCTGGGCTTACAATCCGGCAATAAACAGTTGGAGTTATGTGAATCAATTCCCGGGTGATGCCAGGCGCGGTGCAACTGCTTTTACTGTTTCAAAAAACGGATACCTCACATGCGGTAAATCTGCCTTCGGAACAAAACGAGATTTATGGCAATTGAAATACAAAGCCCCTCAACTTCCAAACAATATAAATACGGTTACAACAGGTAATTCAATTTTCCTTTATCCGAATATTGTTTCGTACAACACATTTATTCATCTGGCTTATGGCGGAAATAAAAAAACTGAAATTTTAATTTATAGTTCATTGGGGAAATTGATTTATAAAACTTCATATCAGGTTTCTGAAATATTTATTTCACCTGAAATTTTTTCGGCCAGTGGTGAATATTTTGTCGGGATAAAAAATACAACTGATCATTCTGCTTTAACTTTTCAAAAATTAATTGTGCTTTGATAAAATTTTATTTGAGTCTGATTTTTTTACTTACTACTTTCTTTTTTTCAGAAGCAAATCCGCAATGGTTGCCGGCTCCATACTTACCCAATACCGGAAGAAGTTCGTGCACCGCATTCGTGATCGGGCAACAGGCATTTGTAGGGTTGGGTTACGATGGAATTAATTTTAAAAAATCGTTTTACATTTTTAACAACTTTACAAATCAATGGTACAATGCCCCCGACTTTCAGGGATTCCCGCGATGCGCTGCAGTTAATTTTGTTATTGGCACCAATGCATTTATCGGAACAGGTACAGGACTTTCTGTTTATTCAAATGATTTCTGGAAATACAATTCTCTTAACAATACATGGAGTCAGGTGGCAGATTTACCTGGAGAAGCACGACATTCTGCAATCGGATTTTCGGTGTTTAATAAAGGATATGTTGGATTGGGGTATTCCATTTCAGGATTAAAAAAAGATTTATGGCAGTACAACGACACCACAAATAGCTGGACACAGAAAAATGATTTCAATGGCGCTGAACGAAAATCAGCTTCCGTATTTGTGCTTGGTGATAAAGCATTTGTTGTGAATGGAGACAAAGGGGTTTTAACAAATGGTTGCTGGCAATACAATCATGCTGATGATACCTGGATTCAGAAAACAGATTTTACAGGAACACCTCGCAGCGGATGTGTTGCCTTTACATTAAATGGAAAAGGAATTGTTGGATTGGGTTATGATACATTGAATAATTTTTGCAACGATTTTTTTGAGTACGATACTTTAACAGATGCATGGTCACCATTTGATTCGTTGCCATCACAAGCAAGAAGCGGAGCCATTGCCTTTTCGTTTCCAACCAGGGTCTATGTTGGCCTCGGCTACGATTCGTCGTACTTGCGCGACATGCATTATTATTCTGCACTGAATGATAAAGTTATCGAAAGCAGCGCTATAGAAAAATTAATTTCAATTTATCCGAATCCAGCATCCAAAAATTTTTCGGTCTCCTATTCATTGCCGGCTGATGAAAAATATTTTTTCAGGTTATTGGATAACAGAGGAAAACAATTGTTGTATGCACCGCTGAATACCGCCGGAAATTTTGCTGAATTCAAAACTGATTTTTTAAAAAGCGGAATTTATTTTTATGAAGTCTTTGCTTCAATTCATTCCATTTCTACCGGGAAAATTTTAATAATCAGTCAATAGACTTCTTCGGAAAATAAAACTTCGACAGGCTCCGTGTATCTATTGCAGGTGCGAACAAAGAGCGAGGTTAGGAATGTTAAGTTTATTATTGATTGATTGAATAGAGCGCGGGACGAGTGGAAAGTGAAATATTCGTCAACGCAAAAATCGTGTTGGTGAAAACACCAGACACGGGCTTGGGGTGTTTATATTTGTTAAAAGATAAAAATGTGGAAGACCAACAAAGGCGAAAATGTTAAATTCTTAAAGCAATAAAATGAAGGATGAAACAGACAACAAGCCTGAAACCGTTTGTTCCGCTATGGCGGAATTGTTCCATTACAAATGGAACTCATTTAATGCAGCTCGGTCACAGACCGAGCCGAACTGGTAAAAACATTGAAGCAGATTGCGGTGCTATAATTACTATTTCTGATTTGCTCGGTAAAAAATTATTGGAGAAAAATATTAAACTTAATAAAGGAAATTCAACAATTGAAATAAAGCATCAATTGCCTGATGGTATATACCTGATTTCACTGCTT
>JAHEZG010000378.1 GCA_023251195.1 Chitinophagaceae bacterium
GAGATGGAAATCCGTTCTGGAATATTTCGTGCGGCATTGTGATGTTGCTCGCAAGATTTTTACCAATCATTGGTCCCGTTGCGATTGCAGGATTGCTCGCACAGAAAAAATATATTCCTGAAACATCCGGAACACTGAAGACAGATACTGGAACATTCGGTATGATGGTATTTTTTGTAATCGTAGTGTTGGTTGGTTTATCATTCTTCACTGCGTTGGCACTCGGTCCGTTAGCAGAGCATTTCACATTGTTTAAGTAAATGGTGAATAGTAAATGGTGAATGGAAAATAGGAACACAGAAATGAAACCAATCAGAAATACAATTCACAATTTACCATTGGCTATTTACACTGAAAGGTCTTTACGAAGCTTATTGATTAAACCTTTAATAATTCTTGCGATGGTATCAAGCTTAGAAATGAAATTAATTTTTTCTGCGTCGGAAATAAAGCCGAGGTCAGCGCTTAGTAAAATTAATGTGTCCAACTCGCTTGCTGAGCCAAGTGAAATATGCAGGAAATTGACAAATTCTTTTTTGGTATTTCTTGCTGCGCCTTCTGCAATATTCGTTGGAACAGAAATTCCAGCTCTACGGATTTGGGATATAATTCCAAATTTTTCTTCCGGTGGAAATTTTGCTGTTACAGCATATAATTCTTTAACTAACGAGAAGCTCTCTTTCCAGGCATCTAAATTTTGGTGCGGTTTCATTTTTCTTTTTGGGAAGCAAAATACCATTCACTATTTACAATTAACAACTTACATCTCATGAAAAGGCAAAGACAATCAAAACTATTTGAACCTGCATTGGTGAATGAAGCATTGAAGCAATCATTCATCAAACTCAATCCGAGAATTTTATTTCGTAATCCGGTAATGTTCACTGTAGAAATCGGAACAGCGGTGATGCTTGGTGTTTGCATCTGGATTCTCGCCGGAGAAAAAGCGCAAGGTTCTTTTATGTACAACTTCATCATCTTTCTGATTCTGTTGCTCACTGTTCTGTTCGCAAATTTTGCAGAGGCAATTGCAGAAGCAAGAGGAAAGGCGCAAGCAGATTCGCTTCGGAAAACAAGAGAAGAAACTCCTGCAAAACTTTTAGTAAACAGTAATCAGAAATCAGTAAGCAGTGCGCAGACACCTGATTACAGTTCACAGTTCACTGATTACTCTATCGTTTCATCTTCCCAACTGAAGAAAGGTGATTTATTTTATTGTGAAGCCGGAGACATAATTCCATCAGACGGAGAAATTATTGAGGGCATTGCAACGATTGATGAATCAGCTATCACAGGAGAAAGCGCTCCCGTTATTCGTGAATCGGGCGGCGATAAATCAAGTGTAACAGGTGGAACAAAAGTTTTATCGGACCACATCAAAGTTGTAGTGACTACAAATCCCGGCGAAAGTTTTTTAGATAAAATGATTTCACTTGTTGAAAGTGCAACGCGACAAAAAACTCCGAATGAAATTGCGCTCACCATTCTGCTTGCAGGGTTCACGCTTATCTTTATTATCGTGTGCGCATCGCTCGCGCCGTTTGCTGAGTTTGCAAAAACTTCCATTCCTATTTCAGCATACATCTCTCTCTTCGTTTGTTTGATTCCAACAACAATCGGCGGATTGCTTTCTGCCATTGGTATTGCTGGAATGGACCGAGCGCTTCGTGCAAATGTGATTGCAAAATCAGGTAAGGCAGTTGAAACCGCAGGCGACCTGGATGTAATTCTCCTCGACAAAACCGGAACCATCACCATCGGAAATAGAAAGGCAACTCATTTTTATGCAACGAGCGGAGTTGATTATAATGTGATGGTGAGTGCAGCCGTGATGAGTTCGCTGAGTGATGAAACACCCGAAGGAAAATCAATTGTTGAGTTGGGTCACGGCGAAGGAATAAAAATTAATAAGGACGATGCTGTTGGAAATGTTTCGAAGTTTATAAAGTTCAGCGCTGAAACCAGAAGCAGTGGTGTGGATTTGAATAACGGAAATCGTATTCGTAAAGGCGCTTATGATTCAATAAAATCCATTGTAGAAAAAACAGGAAAAATTTTCCCGCAGGATATTACTGATCGGACAAAAGAAATTTCATCGAATGGTGGAACTCCGTTGGTTGTCATTGAAAATGAAATTGTACTGGGTGTAATTGAATTGCAAGACATCATCAAACCCGGCATATCAGAACGGTTTCAACGACTGAGAAAAATGGGTGTGAAAACAGTAATGGTCACAGGCGACAATCCGCTCACTGCAAAATTCATTGCGGAGAAAGCAGGTGTGGATGATTTTATTGCTGAAGCAAAACCGGAAGACAAAATGAATTACATCCGGAAGGAACAACAAAACGGTAAACTGGTTGCGATGATGGGTGACGGAACCAATGATGCACCTGCGCTTGCGCAAGCTGATGTGGGTGTTGCTATGAACAGCGGAACTGCTGCTGCAAAAGAAGCGGGCAACATGGTTGACCTCGATAACGACCCAACGAAACTGATTGAAGTAGTTGAAATCGGAAAGCAACTTTTAATGACACGCGGAACACTCACTACTTTCTCCATTGCAAATGATGTGGCAAAATATTTTGCGATTGTTCCTGCATTGTTCATTGCAGCTATTCTGGCTTTGCAATCATTGAACATCATGAATCTTCATTCACCACAGAGTGCAATTCTTTCTGCTGTAATTTTTAATGCCATCATCATTCCGATTCTGATTCCGCTTGCATTGAAAGGAGTTTCATACAAGCCAATTGGCGCAAGCGCATTGCTCAGACGGAATTTATTGTACTACGGTTTAGGTGGAATACTGATTCCGTTCATCGGAATAAAATTGATTGACCTAATCGTTTCAAACATCATGTAAAACTTAACCACATAGAAACATAGGCACATAGAAATAGAATTATGTTTTCTATGTGCCTATGTGTTTCAAAATAATGTGTTTCAAAAAAAACTAAAACAAAATGAAAACAAATATTCTTCCCGCCATTAAACTCACTATCATCTGCATGGTGTTCTTCATGGGAATTTATTCTCTCGTAATGCTCGGCATTGCACAAGTAGCGCCCAACAATGGAAAAGGATTTATAGTGAACAGTGAACAGAAATCAGTAACCAGCACTGATAACAGTTCACCGATTACAGTTCACTATTACGAAAACATCGGTCAGTATTTTACTGACGATAAATATTTCTGGTCGCGCCCATCGGCTTGCGGATACAATGCTGCCGGAAGCTGCGGAAGCAATAAAGGTCCGAGCAATCCGGATTACCTGCAAACTGTCAGCGACAGAATTGATTCTTTCATGGTTCATAATCCAACTGTAAATAAATCAGATATTCCTTCAGACATAGTAACTGCATCAGGCAGTGGGGAAGATCCGAATATTTC
>JAHEZG010000379.1 GCA_023251195.1 Chitinophagaceae bacterium
TCAAAAATGGGACCTAGCATTTTATCAACTAAAAAATACCCGAATAATCTTTTTATCGGATTCATGCCGGCATCAGAATCCATACTCCATGTAAGTTTTGAATTGTCTCCATCAGGTATAATATTGAAAGTGACTGTTGCTTCGCCACTGCCCATAAAATTCATTTTAGTTTCAACCAGAGATGAGGCATTGCTTTTCGAAATTTTTAAACTGCCGGTTCCCACATTACTGTTTTCTGAATCCCATGAATTACTGGCGCCTACGCCAATAGTGGTATCACCATATGAAATTTTAACTGCTGTATCCATCCGATACCAGGGTAACCACAACTCCCATTTTTTTAAATCATTAATGATTGAATAAACGGTTGCGGGTTTTGAACTAATAACCATTGATCTTTCAACATAAACTTTTGAAGGAAGAAAAAATGCAATGACTACTAACAATGTAACCATGCTCAAAAGGCCAAGTCCGATAAATTTTAGTGTTTTCATTTTTTTTGGAATTTTTACGGACGAAAAATAACTTCATTTTTTCAGGAATGAAACAATGAAATTTTAAAAATGAATTAATAAATAGTAGCCGCTAATTTTAAATGGCTGCAACAACATAAAACATTAACATTGTAATGTACATGAAATAAAAACAGAGTATGAGCCGTTCAATTATTTTTGACAACACAACTTTCTAATCAGTATTAAATTAATGAGAAACTTACTTTTACTACTATCGACATTATGCCTGCTTACTGCAAGTTCTTGCGGAAAAAAGGAAAAACTTTCAGAGCAGATTAATTTACAACTTGATAGCATAACACACTCGCTTGGAAGAAGTGTAAATGACGATCAACTCAACCGACTGCTCTCAAACATCAATGATTTTATCAGCAAGTTTCCAAAAGACAGCCTTGCATCAAAATATTTATTTGAGGAGGCACGCATTTATCAAAGCAGAGGAGAATATAAAAATGCCATAACTGTACTTGATAGGTTGTTAAAAGATTTTCCGGAAGCCAAAGAATGCGGAATGAGTGTTTTTATGGAAGGATTTATTTATGCAAACCTTTTAAATGATTATACGAAAGCGAAAGAAAAATATGAATGGTATTTAAGTAAGTATGGAAAGGAAAATGAAAAGATGGCGCACGATGTAAAACTGGAGCTGGATAATCTTGGCAAAACTGCCGACGAAATTTTTAAACAGATTCAGGCGAATGCTGATTCATTAAATAAATAATTTTTTAAATTATCCTTCCAGATGTATAGTGAATAGAATGGTGCGTGTACGCAAACGACTAAGCACCGATGAATAAATAAGTACATCATCGTTTTGAAGCACATTGGTTAAACCATATGATATTTTTATTTCCGGAGCCACTATGGCCATGGGCATGTGCAGTTCTATTCCGATCCCGTATTCAAACAGGTAGTCATCTTTTTTTATCTTGATTAAATTTTCGGCGCGCCTTGCAGTTGCGTTTGATTGCATATCAATGCTGTATTTCAATCCTGCAATTGCATACATGCGTGAGTTTTTGTATGGCTTTGATTTGTATTTCAGCAGCAAAGGAAATTCAAGATACACACTTTCAATTTTTTTAACTACAGGTAATGAACTGTCTTTCTGAGTGTACTTAATATCTTTTTCGCCAAACGATAATGCAGGAATTAATCGCAGATCGAAATAACGACCAAGGTGATAATCAGTTACAATTCCAAGATTAAAACCAGGGGCTTTTACCGACTGAACATTCAGAATTGTTTTTTGAACAATAAAATTTGAATCAAGTGTGATTTTAAAATCACTTTTATTATAACCGAGCGCCACGCCAAAATGAAATTTGCGCGACATGTTTTGATCATCGTGTTCCATAATTGAATACTGAGCAATCAGTTTCGATGAAACCGAAATCATTAATAAGATAATCAGGATTTGTATCCTGAATATAAAGTGGCGATTCCGAATGATAATGTGGTGCATTTTGTTTTTACAAAACCTATTGACTGCAAAATATTTTCGAACTGCTTACCATCCGGAAAAACTTTTACGGATAGCGGAAGGTAAGTGTATGCTGTTTTGTCCCCTGCAATTAAACTCCCAAGCAACGGACAAATGCGATGAAAGTAAAAATCGAAAAACCATTTAATGATTTTGCTGCGGGGATTGCTGAACTCCAGAATCACAACTTTTCCTCCTGGCTTTAACACGCGCAACATTTCGCTTAACCCTTTTTCAAGTTGCCCGAAATTACGAACTCCGTAAGCAACGCTGACTGCATCAAATTTATTTTGTTCGAAAGGTAAATTTTCAGCATCTGCAACCTGCAATTCTATTTTTTGTTCTAAGTGATGCTTTGCAATTTTTTTATTTCCGTATGCAATCATCTCTTTTGAAATATCAGCACCGATAATTTTTTCAGGATTTAATTTCAGCAATGCAATGGCAATATCTGCGGTGCCGGTGGCTACATCCAGAATCATTTTTGGATTTTCAGTTTTCAGTTCACGCACTAATTTTTTCTTCCATAAATTATAAATGCCTAGCGAAAGCACTGAGTTCATGAGGTCGTAACGCGAAGCAATGTTGTCGAACATTTCTTCAACCTGTTCTTTCTTTCCAAGGGCAGAATCGGAATAGGGCACTACCTGTTTATTCATCGGGGCACAAATTACTTTCATTCCATCTACATTCGCCAATCAAAATTCTGGTGCATGATAATTAAGAGTGCCATTTTTAAGGGAAGTTTTAAACAAGTTGAACAGTGCCCAAAAGGTGTGCTGCCTGAGTTTGCATTTATCGGACGAAGCAATGTGGGCAAATCGTCGCTCATCAATATGCTGCTGAGTAAAAAAGATTTAGTGAAAGTTTCAGGGCGACCGGGGAAAACACAATCCATTAATCACTTTCTAATCAACGATGGATTTTATTTTGTGGACTTACCGGGATATGGATTTGCTTCTGTATCGAAAAAAGAAAAGCATACCTGGAAAAAAATGATTGCAGATTTTTTGCAGCAGCGCGAACAATTGCTCAACACATTTATATTAATTGATGCACGCCACGAACCGCTTAAAATTGATTTGGAATTTATCAATCAGTTTGGCGAATGGCAAATTCCATTCTCTATTGTTTTTACCAAAGCTGATAAGGTGGGAAAGGATGTACTGGTATTGCATAAAAAAATGTTTGAAGATCGCTTGGCTGAATCGTGGGAAAATCTTCCGCCCATTTTTATTACATCTGCTGAATCTCAAGCTGGCAGAGATGATATTTTCAGGTATTTGGAAGAGGTGATGAAACAGTTACCCTTGAAGGATATTTAATAATTAAAAGAGTATCAACTATATTTTAGCAGGAGGTTAATAAAATAAAAACGGCTGCCCGAAT
>JAHEZG010000061.1:0-7847 GCA_023251195.1 Chitinophagaceae bacterium
TTTCAGAGTAGAAACAACATTCAGACTTTTACTGGAAAAGAAAGAGGGAGATGAATAAACAATTAACTCTGATTGATATTCAACTCCCTCTTTTCTTTCCAACCATAATGCTTTCTTATGATCTGAGTTTGAAAGAAGAGAGGGTGGATTTAGTTAATCTCCGATTGATAGCTGTGCGCCGGGTGAGTCTGAACGGATGAGCTGATAAGTGCATTTTGCTGAAGAAATTTTATTTTCACTCCATGAAATCGCCAACTTTACTTGCACGCGAGCTCAGAAAAAACCAAACTCCTGAAGAGAAAATATTATGGAGTTTGCTGCGAAACCGAAAACTAATTGGACACAAATTTTTAAGGCAATATGTTATTGTATATGAAGAAATAAACTTCAGAAAAAATTTCTTCATACTTGATTTCTATTGTGCGAATAAAAAGTTAGCAGTGGAATTAGATGGCGGTTATCATATAGCAATTACTGATTACGATATTTTAAGAGATGGAATATTGAAGCAAAATAAAATTACTGTGCTGCGAATAAAGAATGAAGAGTTACAAAACCAACAACTGGTATTAAAGAAAATAGTTAATGCGTTGAATAACTAATTCTACTCTATAAAAAATTTACCGCTGTAAGTTTTTTGCTTGCTGCGGATGTGGAAGAAATAAATGCCGCCAGGCAGTGCCGATAAATCTGCTTCAGGGTTTTGGTTGGTGATAGTTACTGTAGTTACCATCTGACCTAACTCGTTTATGATTTCAATCTGATTGCCGAGGAGTGAATTATCGGGGAGGTAGATATGAATAATTTTATTTGTTAATGAAAGGCTGAGTTCATTTTGCAAATCTGTTAATTCAACCCCTACATTGTTTTTCTGAATATGCAGATAATCACTAAATACAATACACCCAAACTGATTAGTAATCCTAACTTTATAATTTCCTGTTTGATTTGGAATATGAAAATAATAATCAGAATTATTTATTGGATTCGTCCCATAATACCATTGGTAATGATTATTTGAGGAAGGAACAGTCATCAATGTATCGTTTAAATAAAATATTGTATCAGCTGGGTTTGGTAAAAAATACAAATTAATTTCAACAGAAGTATCCTTGCATAAAGGATAAGTAAATATTGAATAATAACTACCGGATTGAGTAATTGCAAATGAATAACTATTTACTCCAAACACTGAAATTCCATCTGACCATTTAATAGAATCGCTGACACTCGGAAGAACACTTAAAGAAATTGGGTTTCCATCACAAACTATTGTATCAGGAGATACAAGAATTTCTGTATTACTTGCACAATCTGTTTCACCTGCCAATATCGGATGATTCGGAGAATTAAAAAAAGCATAATCTTTTATAATAAACCCATTGTACCCATTACCGGATAATCTTGCCCATCCGTAATATATATCGATACCAACTTTAATTTTTAAACCCAAATAATTATTATCTGCTGTTTGCCAGTTTCCTGATGTTGTACTAGACGAATTTACCCAAGAACCACTGATAGTGTAACCCCAACTCTGATGGAAATAATCATTAACTAATAAATTGCTTTGGCCCCAATTATTATTCTGAGAAATAGTATCTAATGCATTAAGCATTACGGGTGGAATCCCTATAATTTCATTGCTGGAAAGTGCATCAATATATGCAGACCCGGAAAATCCTGCTGACCCTGATGAACCTCCATTATTAAATTGCCCATTATCACCATGTAAATGGAAGTCGACAATTCCATCGTTGTTTAAATCCAGATTAAAGAATGTGCTGTTTACAAGATGCACATCAGGATTCACATTAGTATATAAAATCTGCGCATCAGCATCAACAGGATGTGCAGCCAGATACGCAGCAGCGAGTGTTACATACGCGGCTATTTTTTTTTCGAGTGAATCTTTTTTCATCTGTTCATCCTTATCGCTTATAAAAGTAAATCGCTTTGGGCAGAGTGTGACAGATTTTTTTGCAACGGAATCATTCAACTCACCCGCGCACACAAAGCAGTCGGCCTTAACTATTTCCACCCTCTCCCCTTTTGGAGTATGAACAACACGAATACTTAAGCAAAAAAGCGGAGAGGGAGTTTTGGTAAACATCAGAGTGATTTCGCAACTCCAACTTATAATTTTCTCCCTCTCCATTTTCTGTTACATGGTAACAGTCACGCTATAAGTCTGAAAATGGAGAGGGTGGATTTGTGTGTCGCTTACAAAATGTGTGAGGTGGGGGAGGTTAATGCAGAGTGTTGCACAAATTTTTTAAACGGGTGCGCGCCCGCAGATTTGACAAATTTTTGAAAGTTGTCAAATCTCAGTCTGCACATTCAGTCGCGGTAAAAATGAGAGTGTGTCATCCCCAATCCTTCTACTATTATTTTCCATTGCATTTCAATCCCGATATTTTCATGCCCATTCATGATTCGCGACATATATGATTCTTTCATTTCAAGAATCGCTGCGAGTTGTGTTTGATTCATATTCTTTTCTATTAAAGCATTCCTTAGTTTATTCATGAAGAGTGCTGATGCAAGTGAAGCTGCCATGCTAAAAAAAAATTTAGCACTAAGTATCAAAACAAGTGTGAACACAAGTTTAGTTATAGCTAAAGTCCTGTTCACTCATCACTTCTAACATTGTGAGCACAATCAAACAATTCAACTCCTAACCATCAATCAAAATTCAAAAACCTAAAATTTAAACCCCATGGACGATATTAAAAGAGCCCGTAACAACCGCACCATTAAGCTGCGCGATTATTTAATTCTTAAAGCCGTTGAACTTGCCGCCACGCCCGCCGATGTAGCTGCGCTGTTGGTTGAGCTCGATGCCATAATCCTGCTCACCCTTCAAAACGATGGCAAGGCCATTGCCGATAACTCCGGTGTTACCGAAGAAAAAAACACCGAGCGCGCCGAACTCACGCACGATCTCAACCTCATTATTCCATTTCTTGTAAAACATTTTACCACCACTAAAAACTTTCAGGCGCGCCGCCTCATTGATTTTACTCCATCGCAGATAGATGCCATGGACGATTCACTCTTATACACCGAAGCCAACAAAGTGAATGAAACCGCTACCCCCATTATGGCGGCGCTCATACTCATTAAATATACCGCGCTTGAGAAAACCGCCTTCGATACCAACCTGGCCGAATACCTGGCCATGCTTGGCCGTCCGCGCGAAGCCATTGGCGATAGCAGTTCGTGGAGCAAGGAAGTGGAAACCAACTTAGAAACTCAAGACGAAATCCGCGGCCGCATTCGCATTGAAATGAACACCATACGCACCAATTTTTCGCAACTGTTTAATGCGTATGAAAGTGCCGACAGTATTGATAGCAGTGGCGGCGGTGGTGGCGGCAATGTATTTACCGGCGGTGTGAATGCCGGCGAAACCAAGCAGGTGGCTCCTGTGGTGTATGACCCTACTATTGTATTCAAACTCGAAAACACCGGCACCACTCAGTTGATATTCATTTTGTTTCTGGCTGGTGTGCAATCGGGCACTCCTTTAACCATGAATGCCGGCGATCTAATTAACTCGCCCATTACCGATTTCAATACCGATGGCGATGCCCTGATGGTGCGCAACCCTGATGGCACAATCGGCACTTATAAAATAACCATCAATTAAATTTTTAACAAACACTTACCCCTCTGTTACCCGCAGAGGGGTTTTGTTTTGCCCGGTGTGAGTACAAAAATTAATTACAGCATTGCATATAGTTACGAAGACATTACAATGTGTAAGGTCGGCATTACAAATTGTAAGGTCAGCATTACAGTTTGTAAGGTCGGAATAACAAACGGTAATGGAAGCACGACAGTTGGTAAGGAAAGCATAACAGTTTGTAACGACAGCATGACGGAATAAATTTTTATTCGGTCTCAGCAGGGTTACACGAAGTGAACCCTGCGCATTTCAACGCAGGGTTCTGATTACAGTAACCCTGCTGGTACAATAAATAAACTAATCAAACACAAAATAAATTTCACACTTAAACAAAACCGATATGAAGGGAATGATAAGTAAGAAAAAGGTGACCGAACAGGCGCGCACTGTAAACATTCGCGCCGTTGTGCAGTCGCTTGCTCACCTGCATCAAACAAGTATTAATAAAACATCGGCGCGGCTCGGCTATACTGAAAGCTACCTGAATACCGTGCTGAAAAAAAAGGATCACCACATCAGTTTACTCATTGCACTGAGCATGCACTTTCAAAGCAATTTGCTCGAAACTTATTTTCAGTTGCTGCCTGCCAATCTGCGCATAACCCGCCGCGAAAAAGATTTATTGAAACAGGTGGATGAAATGGAAAAGCAATTAATGGATGTGATAAAGGAAAGAGATATGCTGAAGGAGATATTGATGAAGAAATGAAACCGTGCCAACTCACCCGCCAAAGGCAGCAGTCGGTGTTATGGCGCATCCACCCTCTCTCTTTTCAGAGTAATAACATCAATCAAACATTAACAGGAAAAGAAAGAGGGAGTATAATAAACAAGAATAAAAACAAACACCATACTCCGAATGATGCATGACTCCCTCTTTGCTTTCAGGTTTTACTCTTTTGTTTATCCAACTCCGAAAGCAGAGAGGGTGTGTTTAGTTCAACTCTGATTGTTAGTTGTGCGTGGGTGAGTTTGCACTATAAAACAGTTAGATGAAATGGAAAAGCAATTAATTGATGTGATAAAGGAAAGAGATATGCTGAAGGAGATATTGATGAAGAAGTAAAAACTGAATTAAACCGCAGAGTAACGCAGAGTTCAGCCCGGTGTAACACTGAGTTTTTATTCTCTGTGCAACTCTGTGATTGTTTTTACTCTGTGTAACTCTGTGGTTAATATGTATTGGAAATTGTTTAGGTTTGTTTGAGAAGAAAGAATGAAGAAGATTTTTTTTATATATGCACTGTTGATTTGCAATATTGTTTGTTTTGGGCAGGCACCTGATTGGACCTGGGCAAAAGGTGCAACTTCTGTTTCTCAAACTAACGCCTATAAAACAGTAGGGTTTGGGGTCGGTATCGATTATGATGGAAATTCGTATGTTGTTGGTCGCTTTGATTCTGAACAAATTCAATTTGGAAATTTTACTTTATACGGGCATGGAAATGCAGATATTTTTTTAGTAAAATACAGTCCTTCAGGTGGAATAATCTGGGCAAAAAATTTTGGAGGTAATAACATAGACTTAGCTTATTCAATTGCTGTTGCTCCGAATGGAATTACCTATATCACTGGCGAAACTTTTAGTGACACCCTTAACTTTCAAGACATTGAGTTAACTAAAAAAGCGATGTGAATGATTTCTTCATAGCAAAAATTGATAGCAGTGGCAATGTAATTTGGGCGAATAGAAATGGGGGGAATAATACTGATATTGCTAATTGCATTACCAATAGCGTAAATAAAAGCTCCATTATTGCGGGTTCTTTTACAAGTAAAATTTTACATATCGGTAATGGAATTACTGTTTCAAATTCATATCCTTCTTTTGCTGATATTTTTATAGCTAAGTTTAATAGCAACGGACATGTGGTTTGGGCAAAGAGTTTTGGAATAGCCTCTTTTAATGAAAACTGTTATGATGTGTCGAGCGATATCGTTGGAAATATATATATAACCGGAATATTTTCAGGTGAGCATATTTCATTTGATTCGATTAGTATTTATCATCATGGAATAAATGGCGCACCCAATCTTTTTACAGCCAAACTTGATAAGTATGGTCATGTTCTCTGGGCAAAAACAGTAGATAATGGCCTACTTGAATATGGATATAGTATCGCAAGTGATAATAGTGGGAATTGTTATGTTACCGGACTGTTTGACTCTACATTGGAACTTGACGGATTTACTTTATCTGCAAATGATATTGATTTTTTTATTGCTAAGTATGATGTTTTTGTTATTAAATATAATGCAACAGGTAATTGTTCATGGGCAAAAAAATAAGTGCCAATTCGCAAGAAGAAGGAAATAAAATAAAAGTTGGACCCCAAAATGATATTTATGTAGCTGCAACATTTAATGGGAATAGTATTCAGTTTGGGGATACAACCATTTACACACCTTTGTATTCACCTGCTCTTTTAATTGCGAAGTATGATTCAGCTGGTAATGAGAACTGGGCAAGTGTAATCGAGTGTCCTGATTCAACAGGTGGGTCTTTCTCGGGGAATCTTTGTTATGGTTTTGCAGTAAATGAGTTTTCTGAGGCAATTGTAACTGGTTCTTTTCATACGCCTTCAATAACATTTGGTGCTTACACTTTAGTTAATGATGTTCGACAACAGAGTAATTTAGATTATTATGTTGCCAAGTTGGGTGCTTTTGTTTGTAATAAAACGAATGTATCGTTAACTGACTTTAGTACCTTCCCCAATCCAACAACTGGTGATCTAACTCTCCAATTCTATATTCCTGTATGTAATGGAAGTATCATACTCACCAATACGCTTGGCGAGTTGGTTCAAACTGAGGTCATAGATGAGCAGAGTCTGTATTCCAATCAAAATTCTAAAATCATAAATCTCAAATCTCTCCCTGCGGGCATTTACTTCGTGCGCGTGCAAACAGATGCGGGTGTAACAGTTAAGAAGGTTATTAAACAATAGAATAAAATGAAGAAGATTGTTTTTATAGTTGCATTGTTAAGCAACCAGTGCATTGCACAAGTAAATGATTGTTACTGGGCACACGGATTTGGAGTTGATAATTCCAGTGATGTTGCAAATAGAAGTGTGGTTGATGATAGCGGATATGTATATACAACCGGATATTTTAGCGGGACAGTAGATTTTAATCCCGGTAGTGATACTTTTAATTTAACATCTCACGGAGGGCGCGATATTTTTATTCTTAAGTTAAATATGAGTGGAGATTTTGTTTGGGCAGAATCAATTGGTTCTGATTTAGAAGATGAAGGGAATTGTCTTACAGTCGATAAAGAAGGAAATATTTATGTTACAGGTTTTTTTCAGGATACTATGGACTTTGATCCTGGGGTTGGGATTTTTATTGAACCCTGCACTTCATACGATAATGCTTTCATATTGAAGTTAAATAATTCCGGTTTCTTTATTTGGGTTAAAACTTTGGCGAGTGGCTTGTGGTCTGCGGGTAGTAACATCATAACAGATGATTTTGATAATATTATTATTGATGGTTATTTCAATGGTATCGTTGATTTTGATCCCGATTCAGGAATCTACAATTTAACTTCTTTAGCCCCTTGGTATGCACATGAAACTTTTATTTGTAAACTTGATAGTTCAGGAAATCTGATTTGGGCAAAAGCTACCGGTGCCATTAATAACAACATTTTGGTTAGAAATTCTCAGGTTGTTACAAGTCATTCCGGTAACATTTATCAAGTAGGCAGCTTTGAGGATTCTGCTGATTTTAATCCGGACACCAGCTTGGTTTACAGCGTGACTTCTCATGGAGATCTGGATGTGTTTATTTTAAAACTTGATAGTATGGGAAATTTCATCTGGGTTAAAACCATAGGTGGTAATTTCGAGGAAATCTCAGAATCAATTGTTATTGATGATTCAGAAAATATTTACACAACAGGTTCTTATCAGAATGGAACAGACTTTAATCCGGGAGCCGGAATTTTTACTATGCCATTTCCAGGAGGAACCGGTCCAGATGTTTTTGTTTTGAAGCTGGATAGTACCGGCAATTTTATTTGGGCTAAATCTTTTAGAAGTTCTCAGGAAGATTATGGCAATAGTATTTGCCTTGATAAATTCAGCAAAGTTTATGTTTCAGGCACCTTCAGAGACACTTGCGATTTTGATCCTTCTGCTAATTA
>JAHEZG010000061.1:7857-13476 GCA_023251195.1 Chitinophagaceae bacterium
CTAATTATCATTTTGATTTAACATCAAATGGCAACACCGATATATTTATTTCAAAACTGGATAACAATACTGGAAATCTTATTTGGGCTAAAAGCAAGGGTGGCATCAGTCAAGACTTCAGACCCAATATTATTATTGATACTTCGCTCAATATTTATCTGACTGCAACATTCCAAAGCCCCCAAATAATATTAGGTAATGACACTGTTATAAATTTTGTCAATGGAAATACTTCAAATTTTTTTATTGCACGCTTCCGCCCTACCTCTTCTTCAATTATTGATACCTCTGTTTGTTATAGTTATTTATCACCGAGCGGAACTTACACTTGGTCTTTAAGTGGTGATTATTCAGAAACTATAAATAATTCCTCATTAACCGGCGATAGCATAATTATCATTCACCTCGTTGTAGGAATATCTACAGCTCAAACAGTTGAAGTCTGCTATGGTTACACTTTAACCAATGGAAATTATATAACAACTTCAGGAGTTTATCAGGATACACTTTTAAGTGTATCGGGCTGTGATAGTATTCTTATAATTTATTTGACAATCGATTCTGTTAATGCTTCTGTGATCCAAAATGGAATCACTTTACAAGCAATTTCATCTACAACCTATCAGTGGTTCAATTGCGATAACAACTTTGCTGTAATCAATGGTGCCACCAACCAAACTTATACTGCCACAGCCAATGGAAACTATGCAGTAGCTATTACTCAAAACGGTTGCACTGATACTTCTGCCTGTTATACAATTACAGGAGTAGGCATCAATGAAATTAATGCTGCAAA
Source organism: Chitinophagaceae bacterium (assembly GCA_023251195.1). Taxonomy (GTDB): domain Bacteria; phylum Bacteroidota; class Bacteroidia; order Chitinophagales; family UBA10324; genus UBA10324. The sequence goes on from JAHEZG010000061.1 coordinate 8,654, forward strand.
TGATTTTACTCTCTATCCCAACCCCACCACCGTTGAGTTTACAGTTTATAGTGAACAGTTAACAGTGAATAGCACCATCGTCATTACCAATACTCTTGGAGAGGTAATGCAAACTGTACATTCAAATTCTCAATCATCCATTATCAATTGTCAATTGCTCCCTGCGGGCATCTACTTCGTGCAGGTAGTAACCGATAAAGGCAGTGTGGTAAAAAAGGTGGTGAAGCAGTGAGTGAAAAGTTAAGAGTGAATTGTGAAAATTGAATACAGTTGCGATGAAAAATATTCTTCACTATTCACTATTAGTTCTTCGTTATTAAATAGTTTTGTTTGAGAAGAAAGTATGAAGAAGGTTGATTTTATAGTTGCGTTGTTAATTGTTACTACTACCTGCTTTGGGCAGGCACCTGATTGGGAGTGGGCGAAGGGGATAAATGGTTCGTCAATTTTCGATGGTGGTGGTAAAGATATTGTATCTGATAAAAATGGAAATAGCTATACTGTTGGAAACTTTTCAGGAACAATAGATTTTGATCCTGGCCCTGGTATTTTTAACCTGACAACATCTTTTTATGGATCAGCTTTTATTGAAAAGCTGGATAGTGAAGGAAATTTTATCTGGGTGAAAATGATTGAAAATATTGGGTTGTTCAGTAGTTCAGGATATGGTAATATAATGATTGATTCCGGAGGGAATTTATTAATAGCCGGCTTTTTTTATGGAACTTGTGATTTTAATGCGAGTGCCGCAGCCTATGATTTAACTACTACTTTAAATAGTTCTTCATTTATTGAAAAAATAGATACTGATGGAAATTTTATATGGGTAAAAGCATTAAATGGTGCAACTGAAAATTCATTCACCCTCGATAGTTTAAACAATATTTATATTACAGGGACATTTCAGGATTCAGCAGATTTTAATACTGATTCTTTAATCACTTTATACACCTATTCGCCTTATGCAATCAATACTTTTTTTACCAAGCTTGATAACTCAGGCAATTTGGTTTGGGTTAAATATATTGGTGAAGATTATTTCAATTCATCTCGTTCAATAGCAGTAGATGCCCTTGGAAATATTTTCGTTACAGGAGCATTTTCTCATACTTTGGATTTTGACCCCGGTACTGGTATTTATAATTTAGTTTCTGCAGGAACTAATGATGCTTTTATTTTAAAGCTGGATAATTCAGGTAATTTTATTTGGTCCAAACGGATTGGGGATGGTTATGCGCAATCCGGTAAATCTATTACAATAGATAAGTTTAATAATATCTATGTAGCAGGTGGTTTCGGGAATGTAATAAATCTTGATTCATTATCAAATACAAATGGAAATTTGGGTAGTATTTTGAAAATAAATAATTCAGGAAATCTTATCTGGGCTAAATATTTACCTGCTTTTATTACTTCAATTGAACTTGATTCACATAATAATATTTACTTAACAGGTTCTTTTTATAACAGTTGTGATTTTGATCCTGATTCAGTTTATAGTTACACTTTGTCTTCTCTTGGTTCTGAGGATATTTTTCTCACCAAATTAGATAGCTCCGGAAATTTTATAGTGACATTAACTGCAGGTGGATGGTATGACGAGAGCGGTACTGCTATTTCAATTGGTTCTTCAAACATCATATATCTGACAGGAGGGTTTATCACCCCTTCCATTAATTTTGGGAACACAACTTTAATAAATTCAAATATTAATTACGCTAATGTTTTTATTACAAAACTTTCATTAGGTTCTACAGGCAATGCTATTAATGTTTCAGAATGTAGTAGCTATACCTCTCCAAGCGGAAACTATACATGGCTATTTTCCGGAATACACTTAGATACAATTGCTAACTCAGCAGGGTATGATAGTATAATAGCTGTAAATCTTACTCTTCATAATTCCTGGTTCCCTTTTAGTGTTAGTAATTGTTTTAGTTATACTTCTCCAAGTGGAAATCATGTATGGACAACTTCTGGTAATTATACCGATACTATTCCAAATGCATTTGGATGCGATAGCCTTCTCTTTATTCATGTAATAATTAATAGTACATCTTCAATACAGAATATAAACAGTTGCGATCCTTATTTATCTCCAAGTGGAAATTATACCTGGAGTGTACCTGGAACATATAATGATACCATCCCCAATACAGCAGGATGTGATAGTATCATCATCATCAATCTAACTACTAATCCTCCGAATGCTTCAATATCCCATAGCGGATTGATACTTACTTCAGTCGTTGCTTCTACTTATCAATGGCTCAATTGCGATAACAACTTTGCAGTAATCACCGGAGCAACCAACCAAACTTATACTGCAACAGCCAATGGCAACTATGCAGTAGCCCTAAGTCAAAACGGCTGCACTGATACTTCAGCCTGTTATACAATTACAGGAGTAGGCATCAATGAAATTAATGCTGCAAATGATTTTACTCTCTATCCCAACCCTACCACCGATGAGTTTACAGTTTACAGTGAACAGTTAACAGTGAATAGCACCATCGTCATTACCAATACTCTTGGCGAGGTAATGCAAACTGTTCATTCAAATCCTCAATCATCCATTATCAATTGTCAATTGCTCCCTGCGGGCATCTACTTCGTGCAGGTAGTAACCGATAAAGGCAGCGTGGTGAAAAAGGTGGTGAAGCAGTGAGTGAATAGTTAATAGTTAATAATGAATACAGATGTCGCAAAATAAATTATTCAAAGGTCACGGTTGCCTCACTTCGGTATCAGTGTCAGGTGTGGTTCGTAATTGATTCGGTCTCAGCAGGGTTACACGAAGTGAACCCTGCGCATTTCAACGAAGGGTTCTGATTACAGTAACCCTGCTGGTACAAAATTATTCAATGGTCACGGTTGCCTCACTTCAGTATCAGTGTCAGGTGTGGTTCATAATTGATTGCTGATTTATATTCAGCAACAAAATCGTTGAATAATATTTACATTTAGTAAATGAAATCAAAATGCTTTTTTACTTCCATCACTTTGCTGTTGCTGCTGGCATTTAACTGTGCGCAGGCGCAAACTTATTTTCCGGGTGATACTTTAAAGAAAAAAAACTTTCAGATCACAACCGATTTCCTGGCTCCCATGACCGGCAATTTCACACTCGGTCTGGAATCGTATGTGGGCAATGGCCTTTCGCTGGATATTCGAGTTGGAATCATCGGTATCGGCAAAACTGATTTCTACACACAGCTATCCGGAATTTTTGTTAAGGTGCAACCCAATTTTTACATCACGCCCAATTACAAATCGGAAAATTATTTTGTTCAAAGTAATTTTCAGGGAACCTACTTCAGTCCGGTTTTAATCATCGGTGGGTTTTCATACACCCAATCATCGTATTATTTCAACGGCAAAAATCAAATTACTACTGAAGCCTTGCTCATCAATCTTGGTCATCAGTTCGTTTACCGGAATACTTTTTCGTTTAATGTTTATGGCGGTGCAGGCTACAGTGCGGTTCAATCAAAAAATGCGAACTCATATTACAATGATTATTTATTCAGCCATGCCCGACTGGAAGGCGACCTGGGTTTTACTTTTGATGGTGGTTTTGAAATTGGAATATTGTTTAAATAAAAAAAGTTGCGACTATCACTGGTTAAGAAATGAAATACATTTTACCGGCAATCTTTATAGCTGTGTTAGCATGGGCCTATGCTCCCGATTACCTTCGCAACAAAAAAGAATTTGTTAAATCAGTAATGTCAGTGAGTATGCTGATCGCAATTATTTGTGTGGCCTTTATTTTTCTGATGAGCATAATGTACTGGTATCGCTAAAAATTATCCGCGTCCTTTTTATTCCTTAATCCAGACTTATATTTATCAGTAAGTTTGATATCAATAAAATGAAAAAGGTTTTATTCATAGCAGCATTGCTTGCACTTAGCAAAATAGGTTTAGCTCAAGAAGGCGAAAATCCGTTACCTTATGTAATGCCTGAACCGGCATATGATACAGCGCCGCAATATCCAAATGGTACTGTTGCCATGATGAAATTTTTTGCAGATAGCATCCGGTATCCGGAACCGGAAAAATCAAAAGGTTTGCAAGGCAATGTATCATTGAAATTTATAGTTGATTCGAGTGGTGCAGTTACACATGTGCAGTTGATAAACGGAGTGCCTTATGCTCCAAACTTAGCAGCCGAAGCAGTTCGGTCAATGTACAGCATGCCCAAATGGATTCCGGCCTCAAAAAACGGTAAACCTGTACAAGCCGAATATTATTTATCTATCCCTTTTAGAATAAAAGAATAAATCATGTTTGCTGAAACAGGCAGGTTCGATATTATAAATATTTTCGAATCTGAAGCGCAACCTCTGATAACTCCGCAGGTGTTGGTTTCATCTTTACTCTTGTAAAATTTATATCGTCAATAGAATTTAACGGCACAAGATGAATATGTGCGTGCGGAACTTCCAAGCCAATTACAGCCACACCGATTCGTAAACACGGAACTGCCTTTTCAATGGCCGGCGCAATTTTTTTGGCAAACAACATCAAACCGGTAAGTGTTTTATCGTCGAGCGAAAAAATATAATCCACCTCCTTTTTCGGAATCACCAAAGTGTGCCCAATAGCCAAAGGCATAATATCAAGGAAGGCCAGAAACTCATCGGTCTCCGCAATTTTATAGCAAGGAATTTCGCCCGATATGATTCGTGAAAATATTGTCATGAGATATAGTTTCGGGTTTCGGGCTCTTGTATTGATTAATTACTTGTATTTACTTGATGCTTACTTCTTAAAAAGTTATTTCAATAATTTCCATCTTCATTTTACCATTCGGAACAG
>JAHEZG010000062.1 GCA_023251195.1 Chitinophagaceae bacterium
TTCAATCCGAATTCAGCTAACAAACTGTTGAGCTTATTCTCTCGCTCATCATTTTTCAAATCCATAATTTCAAGCACAGCCATAATATTATCTTCCACACTTAGCTTGCGAAAGATGCTTGCTTCCTGTGGTAAGTAACCAATTCCAAGTTGAGCGCGCTTGTACATCGGCTCATTGGTAATTTCCAAATCATCTAAAAAGATATGTCCTTCATCAGCTTTGATTAATCCGACAGTCATATAAAAAGTAGTGGTCTTTCCGGCGCCATTCGGCCCAAGTAATCCAACAATTTCTCCCTGCTGAACCTGCACAGAAACTTTGTCTACAACCTTTCGACGGCGATATGCTTTTTCTAAATTTTCGGTACGAAGCAGTGACATAAATTAATTTCCATTTGCTTTTATATCTCTCACATTTACTTCCAGTGATTTGGTATTGTTCCATTCATTTTCTTCCAATGAATAACACAAATCTATTGGCTGCTTGCTCTTCACAAGATTTAAAAATTCTTCGCCGTTAAAAACAATTCCTTTCAATTGAAAAGGTGTTCCATCCATCATCAATGAAATTTTCAGGTGACCATTTCCAACTAAGCGACTGTGTCCGGTATCAATCATTCCGCGGGTAACGAACACAGGTTTCATATTATGCGGACCGAAAGGAGAAAACTGTTTCAGTATATCATAAAATTTATTGCTGATATCCTTTGGCGAAAGTTCTGCATCAATATTTATTTGTGGAATCAATAACTGATCATCAATTGTATTTGATACAATTTCTTCAAACCGTGCAATGAAAGCCGGAACATTTTCTTTCTTTAATGTTAAACCTGCCGCAAACATGTGCCCGCCAAATTGCTCCAGTAAATCACTGCAACTTTTTATTGCCTCATAAATATCATATCCGGCAACAGAGCGTGCAGACCCTGAAGCCACTCCATTGCTTTCAGTTAAAATAATAGTTGGCCGGTAATAATGATCCAACATTCTTGACGCCACAATTCCAACAACTCCTTTATGCCAGTGTGATTGATAAAGCACTGTTGATTTTTTTTTCTGCTGGTCAATATCATTTACCAAAAGACTCAATGCTTCAGCTGTAATATTTACATCTACTTCTTTGCGCTCCTTGTTTTTTAAATTCAATGCGTCGGCATTGTTATCTGCCTGTTCTGAATGTTCCGAGATGAGCAGCTTCACTGCATGTCGCGCATCATCCATTCTGCCGGCAGCATTTATTCTGGGGCCGAGAGAAAAAACAATATCAGAAATGCTTAACTCTCTTTTCATTCCCGCAGCTTTAATCAATGCTTTCACGCCTTCACTCGGATGATGATTAAGTTGATTCAACCCTAAAAATGCCAGTACTCGATTCTCCCCCGAAACCGGAACAATATCGGCAGCAATACTGATGACTACCAAATCCAAGAACTTTGTTAATTCATTTTCATTTATTTCGTGCTTGATGATATATGCATGCATGAGTTTAAATCCAATTCCACAACCGCTCAATTCTTTGAAAGGATAATTGCAATCACTTCTTTTCGGATCAAGCACTGCAATTGCTTTTGGAATTTCATCGCCCGGTAAGTGGTGATCACAAATAATAAAATCAATTCCTTTTTCAGTAGCATATTCAACTTTATCAATCGCCTTTATACCACAATCCAATGCAATGATTAAGGTGAATCCGTTTTCTTTTGCCCAATCAATTCCCTGAAAAGAAATTCCGTAACCTTCCTTGTATCTGTCAGGTAAATAATAATCCATGTTTAAATAATAGCGACGGAGAAATGAATAAACCCATGCAACAGAAGTTGTTCCATCCACATCATAATCACCATACACTAAAATTTTTTCTTTGCGTTGCATGGCTTCCTGAATGCGGTCAATGGCTTTTTCCATGTCCTTCATGAGAAACGGATCGTGCAGGTGTTCCCACTTCGGGCGAAAAAAATCTTTTGCTTCTTCATAAGTGGAAATACTTCGTTGCGTAAGCAACTGACACAACACAGGATGTACTTTTAAAACACTCTGAAGATGTTCGGCTATTTCCTGATTAAAATCTTTTACAACCCAGCGTTTCTTCATGTTTTGACTTCCGATATTTTTTTTGTCCAACGCCAAGCGCTTAGAATCATTTCATCTAACCCTTTCAGGTTTTTCCACCCGAGTTTTTCTACTGCCCTTTTATTATCAGAAAAAATTGCAGCAACATCACCCGATCTTCTGTCACCTATTTTATAATTCAATTTTTCTCCCGATAATTTTTCAAATGAATTTATCACTTCCAAAACGGAGTATCCTTTTCCGGTTCCTAAATTCATTACCTCAACATTCCAATTTCTGAATTTTCTTTTTTCAGCTGAAATTTCATTTTTCATCAGATACAGTAGTGAAAGAGAATGCGCTTCAGCAATATCCATAACATGAATGAAATCACGAATACAAGAGCCATCGGATGTTTCGTAATCATTACCATGAACTATCAACTCTTTCATTTTGCCAAGTGCAGTATAAAAAACTGATGGAAATAAATTGGATGGGTTCCCGATTGGCAACTCGCCAATTTCAACTGAGGGATGCGCTCCAACGGGATTGAAATACCGCAGCATGATAAAACGGATATTGCAGGCATTGGCGGTATCAAAAATAATTTCCTCGCCAATTTGTTTGGTTCTACCATAGGGTGAAGCAGCCTCGGGCAACGGAGTTTCTTCATTCACCGGCAATGTTTTTACATTGCCATAAACTGAGCAGGAAGAAGAAAAAATAAAATTCGGCACACCAAATTGAACTGCGCATTCCAAAATATTTATTAAAGAAATTAAATTATTTCGGAAATATAAAAGCGGTTGTTCCACTGATTCGCCTACTGCTTTAAATGCCGCAAAATGTATAATGCCGGTTATGTTTTTATTTTCTTCAAATATTTTTTTGGTGGCGGCTGAATCACATAAATCAATTTCATAATTCACAATTTCCTTTCCGGTGATTTTGCGTACACCTTCCAGCATTTTTTTATCAGAACGGGAAAAATTATCAATGGAAATAACTTCAAATCCTTTTTGAACCAAATCAACTATGGTATGACTTCCGATGTAACCGCAACCGCCGGTAACCAATATTTTTTTCATTCTTAATTTTATTTAAGAATCAGAAATTACCAGATGAAATCACTTTCTTAATCCCTTCTTCAATAGGCAACAACGGCCGGCCAAGTAATTCTTTCATCTTGGCGATATCGGGTTTTCGGCGTGTCATGTCTCCTTCTTTTAAGGGTGGAAGATGAACAATTTTTGATTTAGACTTGGTGAGTTTGATTATAAGTTTAGCTAAATCGATGATTGTAGTTTCTTTATCGTTTCCAACATTTACCACATCATTCAAAAACATATTTTTTGTGAGGGCATTGTAAGTTGTTTCAATATTATCATCGATGTAACAAAAAGTGCGGGTTTGTTTTCCATCGCCATATGCAGTGATTTCTTTGTTTTTCAAAGCAGCACGAATGAACTTCGACATCACAAAATCAGTGCTCTGTTTCGGCCCATAAGTGTTAAAGAAACGGAAGATGGTATAATCTAATCCGTATTCTTTTTTATAAGATTTAATAAATGCTTCACCCACATTTTTTACAATGGCATAGGGCAATTTTGAATTCAGCGGGGTAGTATCTTCATTTTGCGGGAACTCCACCGGCTCACCATAAACTTCTGATGATGATGAAAAGAAAATTCGTTTTACTCCTGTGTTTTTGCATAGCTCAAGCACATTTTTTATACCTTGGATATCATCGAGCACCATTACAGGATGCGAAAGGGTACGCTGAACACCAACAAGAGCGGCATAATGAAAAACATAATCGAAGGAATGCGACAACATCACCGCAGAAATATCATTGTAATTATTTACATCTCCTTTTATGAATCGCCAGTTTTTAAATTGATGTGACGGCAGCTTTTCTTTTGAGCCGGTAATCAGGTTGTCAAAAATCACTACATAATTTGTTGAATCCTTAACCAGTCGCTCTGCCAGGCAACTCGGAATGAATCCGGCGCCGCCTGTAATCAGTATTTTATTCATCAGTTAAATTTTTTATTCCAGAATGTCCATCAGGTATTTTCCATACCCACTTTTCAATAAAGGTTCAGCCAATTTTCGGAGCTGATTGTCATCAATGAATTTTTTCCGCCACGCTATCTCTTCAATACATCCAACTTTTAATCCCTGCCGGTTTTCAATTACTTGCACAAATTGCGATGCCTGCATTAATGAATCAAATGTACCGGTATCTAACCAAGCTGTGCCACGGTCAAGCACTGCTACTTGCAATTTTCCACGCTTTAAATATTCCTTATTTACATCAGTAATTTCGTACTCACCACGCACGCCAGGTTTAATGTTCTTTGCAATTTCCACTACCGAATTATCATAAAAATAAAGTCCTGGAACTGCGAAATTTGATTTCGGTTCTTTTGGCTTTTCTTCAATGGAAAGTACTTTCATGTCAGTATCAAATTCCACCACACCATATCGTTCGGGGTCTGAAACATGGTAAGCGAAAATAACTCCGCCTTCAGGTTGAGTATGATCCTGTAACAATGACCCGAGTGCTGAACCATAAAAAATATTATCGCCAAGTACAAGAGCAACACTGTCGTTGCCGATAAATTTTTCGCCTATGACAAATGCCTGCGCAAGTCCGTTGGGTTTTTCCTGAACTGCATAGGTGAATTTACATCCGAACTGACTGCCATCGCCAAACAAATGTTCGAAACCGGGCAAGTCATGCGGAGTGGATATTATCAGCACTTCGTTTATTCCTGCCAACAGAAGAACCGACATCGGATAATAAATCATCGGTTTATCATAGATAGGCATCATTTGTTTACTAATGGCATAAGTGATTGGGTATAATCGTGTGCCGCTTCCGCCGGCGAGAATGATTCCTTTCATGAATTAATCAATAGTGAAAAAAGTGTGCAGCATTTTTCTGCGCGAGCGAAAATAGAAATATTGGTTGGGATTGAAAGTGTTTCAGTTTTTTTCACAATCCATGTTTGTAATATTATTTAATAAATAGCATTCAAATTTTTTGCTTCTAATCAAATAATTATTCAGTACCAGAAATTTTCAATCCTGCTTGCAATCTCTAAATAAATCACTGCAATTGGTATATTTAATAAAACCATAACAATTGTTTTTAAAATTTCTATTCGCTGCAATTTCACAAATATTAAATGAAACAATAGCACAACTAGTATGGAGATATTAATCAAAATTGCTGCAACAAAAAAAAAGAATCCAACTACTTCCCACATCCAATCATATGATAAAATATAGGCGAATAAAATTATTGTCTCGATAATGAAGGAAGCAAATGAGGTGATTCTTCCAAGTTTAATAATTGGATAAGATTCCATTTTCAATTAATAACTCCCCCAGGCCGAACTGCGCTTCACCAGTTTCAAATCCTGTAACACTGAGGATTTTACATTCAGATTTAGAAAATATCCTTGTCGGGTGCCGAACGGAATCCATGAAATTTTCATTTGCCAGCAATGCAGGTCGCGGTATATTTCAAGTGTGGTGTAGCTGAAATCCTTTCGTTTAAAATCATATCCGGATTGACCACTTATTTTCCATTTTTCAGTAAGGTTAAAATCAAAATTTACATTCAATGTTTGCGAGTAAATATTAGTATCCTGTGCATTCACGATGTTTTTTCGAAGTGATAAAATATAGTTCACCGAAAAATTCCAGGGAATGTTAAAATCGGCATACGCCATTGGATTATTATTTATCATTTCAAATTCATCCTGATTAAAATCAGTGACTTTATAATTGTTAATCGGCTTTTTTGTTTTACTGTGAAAAGTTGCTCCTGCACTTATGCTGGTTGATAGTAATCTTGCAATTTTATTTTGACTGTGCAGTAAAAATGAATTTATTCGTCTTCCACTTTCATTTATAGTGTATGGGTCAAAAACAGAATTATATCTGAGATTTATTTTATCAAAAAGTATAGTGCTGGCATTTAAATTAAAATAGCCAAGCTGAAAAGTATCAACTGCTAAATTGTAATTACTTGTTAAGGAGAGGTTATCGAGAAGTTTTATTTTTTTAACATTATTGATGGTATCTTTTTTTGAAAACACCTTCAATTCTAGTTGGTTGCTAAGCCCAAAATTTATCCCTCCGAATTTTCCATAAGAGGTTCCGCCAAACGGACTTTTTTCAAAAATGCTGTACAGTTGTGTGTTGCCTAATGAATCAACTTTTACCAATTTATAGGTTCCATATTTTGAAGCCCCAAAATCAGGGTGGTAGCTTACACCAACAGAAGGATTCATTACATGACGAATGGCTTTAATTTTTCCATGTTTGAAATTTTTTATTCCATAAATGCGTGTGCTCATGCTGATTGCAGAGTTGTAATCGTATCCGGTTTCAAACCCTTTTACAGTATCAATACTGATTTCATCGCTGTCGGCATCCCAGTTTTTACGAATGCTTTGCAGGTACATTACCTGATTAAAAGTAAACGATGGCGAAATGTTTATGTATTTGAATAAATTAAATGAGGTGGAAATTGGTATAGTGTGTTTTACTCCATTACTGAATTTTTGTAAAGTAGCCGGTTGAAATAACAATGAATCGTATTGCTGCACTTTATTTTCAGCCGTCAAAGAATAGGAAATGCCAATTTTCTCAAACCATTTTGCCGTTCCATTGCTGATTCTTTTTTTGAATGGTGTTATTCGGCTTATGCTGAAGTTTAGCGCCGGCAATTTTACAGCCACTAAATGCGTTTGTGTATTTTGATCGTGTCCCATGTTAATAGAGTAACTCATTTTACTGTTCATTACTCGTGAATAAGACACTGAAGATTTAAAAGTGTTACTCAAATAATCATTTGCATTGTAAGAATAAGTTTTATTAAAACTGCTGCTCCCTGCATTAACAGAAGCGCTGAATCGACCTTTCGGATTAGCTTTTGAATCCTGATTATAGTTCCACGAAACAAAAAAATCATTCTTCCTCGAAACCTGATTAAACTCAAGTAAATAGTTTCGTGTACGACCGAAACTCACGCTAAAATTGCCATTGAATTTGTATCGCTTACTATAAGTGGTTATGGCATTTAATTTCCAACTGCCTCTTGAATAAACATCGCCCCTCAACTGCAAATCATAATAATTCCCCAATGCAAAATAATAGCCTCCATTGGTGAGGCCGAATCCCAGATCAGCACGCTGTCCGAACTCAGGCAACAAAATTCCGGATGCCCTGCTTTTGTGCAATGGAAAAATCGCGAACGGAACTATCAACGGAGTTGGCACATCTTCAATCACCAGGTGCGCCGGTCCTGATACAATTACTTTATCGGGCACCACTTTCATTTTGGAAGCACTGATGTAAAAATCAGGATGGTCTTTAAAATTGCAGGTGGTGTACTTATTATCTTTTGCGTAGTAACTGTTGTCTGCATTGCGCTTGACGGCTTCGCTGTGAATAAACCCTTCATCTTCCTGCGTGAAAACATTCAGCACTTTCGCGCGCTTGGTTTTAAAATTGAAAGTGATTTTATCTGCTTCGTAATTGTCTTCACCCTGTGTGAATTCAGGAAGCCCTGTTGTTTTAAGTGTAACACTGTCGTACAATCCCCATGCGCTTACTGTGTTTTCTTTCCAGTCGAGTTCAATAAAATATGCATTCAATGTGATGTCATCATACTTCACTACTGAATTATTGTAGAGTAAAATTTTTCTGTCCTTTACATCTGTTACAATGCTGTCATCTGCATTATAACTAACCGGAACATCAAGCGAATCTTTTGAAAGTTTAATGTGATAAGCGAGTGAATCGTTTTTGACAACAGGTGAATCTGTTACAGCAAAAAATAAATGTGAAGCTGAAATCGCATTGTTCCCAATGCATATCAACAACATTGACAGGAAAACTGTATGTTTCCAATGCCTGCTCACGATACTAAAGCGGATATTTTAGCGTTCAATTAAAAAAGATTTTTCACTCGTTAAACGACTGCGAAAGTAGATAATTGTGAAGGCACTTGTTTTTATTACTCTGTTCATTTTTACTTTACTCTCTGATGCAATTACGACCGAAGTAGTTGCACACAAGAGTAAGAATCCGTTTTTATTCAAAACAATTGTGATTGATGCGGGGCATGGCGGACATGACTCCGGTTGCCTTGGTGCGTTTGAAAAAGAAAAGAATATAACACTCGACATTGCATTGAAACTCGGGGCGCTCATTGAAAAAAACATGCCTGATGTGAAAGTGATTTATACGCGCAAGACGGATGTGTTTATTGAATTGTATGAGCGAGCAGAAATTGCAAACCGGAATAATGCAGACCTTTTTATTTCGATTCACTGCAACGCAAACAAAAACACAAGTGCCTACGGAACCGAAAGCTGGGTGATGGGTTTGCATAAGACTGAAGCAAATCTGGAAGTTGCAAAGCGTGAAAACTCTTCTATTCTTTTAGAAGATAATTATTCAAAGAACTACGAGGGCTTCGACCCGAATGCACCGGAGTCGTACATTATTTTTTCGCTAAATCAGAGTGCATACATTGACCAGAGTATTTCGCTTGCTTCGCAGGTGGAACAGGAATTTGATAAGGACGGAAGAACAACGCGTGGTGTGAAGCAAGCAGGTTACCTCGTGTTATGGAGAACAACGATGCCGGCTATTTTAATTGAAACCGGATTTCTCACCAATCGTGTGGAAGAAAAAGTTTTGGCTTCTGATGACGGACAAAATCAAATTGCTCATTCGATTTTAGATGCGGTAAAAGATTATCGTCACTCGATTGACGGAAGTGTTTATGAAGAAATGCCGGATGATAATCAACACCTAAATAATGCTGTGAAAAAAAATCCGGATGATGGCGAAAACCCGTTGCCTTATGTAGAAAAAAAAGAAGATTCCATTCCAATTAAATCGGAAAATAAAACCGATACTGCTACAGTAAAGAAAATGGAACCGGCTCCGGTTAAACCGATTCCGGTTACAACTGTTATTTACAAAGTGCAGATTGCGGCTTCGGATAAAACGGTAAGTAAAACCGACCCGAAATTTTCAAGCATAAAAGATATGATGAATGATAAAAGTGCTGGTGGACTAAATCGTTATGTTGTTGGAAATTATTCGAAGCGTACTGAAGCAGAAACTAGAATGAAAACAATGAAGGCGAAAGGATTTAAAGATGCTTTTATTGTGGCTTATAAAAACGGGAAAAGAGTTCCGCTGGAAAGCGTGAAATAACTTTGCACTGTGATGGCTGCGCAGAAAGTTTATTTTTGACAAAACAAATACACAACGGGTTTGAAAATTTCTAACGAGTTAAAAATTGGTGTACTGGCAACCGTTGCCATCGTTTTATTTATCATCGGATATAATTTTTTAAAAGGAACTGATGTATTCAGCAGCACCGATACATTTTATGCCCGATATAACGAAGTGGATGGACTCGGGCTTTCAAACTTTGTAAAAATTAAGGGTTTGAATGTTGGTCGTGTTACCAATCTGGTTTTGGAAAAAGGAAAGAACGGAGAAATTGTTGTTGAGTTCACGGTTGACGAAGATTTTAAATTGCCGAAAGGAACTGTTGCAAGAATTATTTCTTCGGATTTGTTAGGGACAAAAGCAATCAACCTTGAGTTATATGACACCACTGTTTTTTATCAGAACGGAGATACTATCACTTCATCTTTACAGGAAAGTTTAACCAAAAGTGTACAGGCAGAATTGCTTCCGGTAAAAGAGAAAGCAGAAAATCTTTTGTCTTCTATTGATTCGGTACTCACGATTATCAAAACCATTTTCAACGAAGAGACTACAAACGACATTAAGAAAAGTGTGAGCAGTATTACTTCCACTTTAAATCACATTAATAATTCTGCTGAGAATGTGGAAGGGTTACTGGATAAAAACACAACTCGCATTGACCGCATTTTTGCGAACATCGAAAGCATTTCGTTAATGCTGAAAGAGAATACTGATAACATTACAGCGGTGCTTTCCAACCTGAATGACATCACTGATACACTCGCGAAATCAAATCTGAAGCAAGTGATTGCAAGCGCTCAGGATGCATTGGAAGCAACCGCTGATATTCTTGATGGCATTAAAAACGGAAAAGGTTCGATGGGTAAACTGATGAACGACGATAAATTGTATAACAACCTCGAACAGTCGAGTAAGGATTTAGATTTGTTGCTGAAAGATTTGAAAGAGAACCCAAGCGCTTATGTTCACTTCTCTGTTTTCGGCGGAGGCAAGTCCAAAGATGCTAAGCCGGATAGTGCTGCCGAGAAAAAATAATTTTATTCCGTGCTCCGTAGTGTAACAGTCCGAAAAATTTATCTGAAATTATTTCTTTCCGGTTTTTTCATTCTGCTTTCTCAGTTTTCATTTTCTCAGGGAACCCAAATTAAAATTCTTGGGGCTGATGAATTTGAGTATGCCGATCTTGGTGATAAAAAAATAAAAACACTCACCGGAAATGTGCGCTTGCAGCAAGATGAAGTTTTTTTGTTTTGCGACAAAGCCATTCTTGACGACGAAAGCAATTCACTCGATGCAAACGGCAATGTGATGATTCGCCAGGATACAGTGGAGATTCATTCCGACCATTTATTTTATGATGGAAAAATGCGCAAGGCATTGCTCACCGGAAATGTGCGCATGACGAATTCGAAAATGACTTTAACAACTTCTGCGCTCGATTATGATTTGAATACTAAAATTGCCAACTACAGAACAGGCGGAACTCTCGTGAACGATAGCACCACTCTCAAAAGTCAGATTGGATATTATTACGCAAGCACCAACGATGTTTATTTTAAGAAAGATGTAACAGTTGTTTCGCCAAAGTATAATCTGACTGCTGATACATTGCGATTCAACACTGATAAACGAACAGCTTTTTTTCTAGGACCCACAAATATCAATACTGACAGCGCAGATGTTTTTTGCGAAGGTGGATTTTACGATACTGAAAACGATGTGGCACAATTCAACACAAAAGCCATTCTGATTAATCTTCCGAATGCGTTGCGCGCTGACACCATCTGGTTCGATAACAAAAGCGGGAAAGGAAAATCAAGCGGCAACATTAACTGGCGCGACACCGCACAGCATTTAAATATTCTTGCCGACCATGCGTGGTATTCAAATGATGCAAATGAAATTCTTGCAATTGGTCACACACTTTTTATTTCTGAAGACGGGGATGATTCGTTGTTCATGACTGCTGATACATTGCATTCGGTTGAAGATAGTGTAACAGCGGAAAGAAGTTTCTCCGCATATCATCATGTGAAAATATTTAAAGCTGATTTGCAGGCGCTCTGCGATTCACTTTATTATTCAGATGCGGATTCCATGTTCCGTTTGTATCAGGATCCTGTCATTTGGTTAGAAGATAATCAGATGACGGCTGATACAGTTCGTATTCAAATGAGCAATCGCAAACCGGAAAAATTTGAACTGATAAAATCTTCGTTCATGATTAGTCAGCCGGATACCGGTTTGTACAATCAGGCGAAAGGAAAAAATATTACCGGATTTTTTGAAGGAGGAAAACTACATCACATGCTGATTGAAGGAAACGGCGAAAGCATTTACTATGCAGCAGATGACAGCGGCGCATTTATCGGTGTCAATAAAATTGTTTGCAGCAACATGATTATTTACACCGACTCCAACAAAGTGAGCCGCATAAAATTTATTTCGAAACCTGATGGCACAATGTATCCCATCAATCAAGCACCACAGGATGAATTGAAACTGAAAGATTTTATCTGGATGGATAATGTGCGACCGAAGAATCGGTTTGAGTTGAGGGAGAAATAAGTTTTCATTCTAACTTTTTGTCAAATATTTTGACAAAAAGTTATACTAATTGTCAAACTTAATAGCAAAAAGTAAATCGAATATCAAGCAACCGGCAGCTTAATCTTTCTTATGCTTGAGAACCTTCGCTTCGATATAAAAAATAATTTCTTCGGCAATATTTTTTGCAATGTCTCCTACCCTTTCCATTTTGCGGATGGCGGTGAGCACAAAAAGTGATTCGTAAGTTTTATCGAGATGTGCTTTTATAAATTCTTCAGTTACTAAAGCAGCTTTCATATTCAGCTCATTCAGTTTTTCATCTTTCTTAAAAACTCCGTGTGCAATGGTGGAGTCTTCGTTCTCAAATGCTCTGATAACATCAGTCAACATACTTTCTGCCACATCAAACATTTCTGCCAATCCAATTTTTGAAATCAGTTCTTCATCAAACGGATTATTGATAGTACTCACATAAGTTGCCAGTCCTTCTGCATTGTCTGCAATTCGTTCGAGCGAAGAATTTATTTTCATACATGCGAGTACAAAGCGCAGATCAATGGCAACCGGATTGAGCAGTGCTAAAATATTTTCGCAGTCGCGGTCAATTTTTAATTCCAACGAATTTATACGGCGCTCATAAAAAATAATTTCGCGGCCAAGGTCTTTGTCCAATTTAAGAAAAGTGGTGCGCGCTTTAGTTATCTGACTCAGTGTAAGCGCCATCAATTCTTTCATTGATTCGCGGAGCTGCTGAATTTCTACATCTAAGTGTGTCATTGAAAATTAAAGGTTAAAAAGTAAAAATTAAAAACTCTTTCACTGCTATCTGCCTACTGTCAACTGCCTGCTGATTAATTATCCGAATCTACCAGTTATGTAATTCTGTGTTCGCTGATTTTGCGGATTGGTAAAAATTTCTTTTGTGTCATTGAATTCAATCAACTCTCCGAGGTAAAAGAATGCAGTGCGATCACTCACGCGTGCGGCTTGCTGCATGTTGTGTGTCACAATTACAATCGTGTACTTGTCCTTCAGTTCGTAAATCAGTTCTTCAATTTTTGCAGTTGAAAGCGGGTCGAGTGCCGATGCAGGTTCATCCATCAGAATGATTGATGGCTCAATTGCCAGTGCGCGTGCAATGCACAACCGTTGTTGCTGTCCGCCCGAAAGTTCGAATGCACTTTTCTTTAACTTATCTTTTACTTCTTCCCACAAAGCAGCATTCTGCAACGAGCGTGTCACTCTTTCTTCAATATAACTTTTGTTGCTAACACCATTCACGCGTAAACCATAAGCAACATTTTCATAAATAGTTTTCGGAAACGGATTTGGTTTTTGAAAAACCATTCCAACTTTTTTTCGCAACTCATCAATCTTAATTCCGCGTGCGTAAATGTCTTTGTTATCAATCAACACTTCGCCTTCAATGCGAACATTGTCAATCAAATCATTCATGCGATTGAGCAGGCGCAGGTAAGTTGATTTGCCACAACCACTCGGACCAATGAGTGCTGTAACAGTATTTGCTTTCATGTGCAGACTGATATTTTTCAGTGCATGATGGTCGCCGTAAAACAGATTTACAT
>JAHEZG010000380.1 GCA_023251195.1 Chitinophagaceae bacterium
AGTTTATCGTCAGAAGAAATATTGATTGTTTGTTGATTCAAATTGGGTGGAAGATTTGTAAATACGACATCCGAATTTCCTGCGGCAAGTGTTACACTCGCTGTCCGGTTCAGTTCAGCACCCGATAAATAAACGGTTGCTGATTTTACATCTGACTTTGCTTCCACTTTTTTTTGTGCCTGCGTTGAAATTGAAATTACAGTCAACCCAACACCGAGAATTATTTTTTGAATCATAAAAAGTTTTTGATTAGAGTTTGTGGAGTGCGAATTTCCATAAAATATTTTAGAAAGGATTTTATGAAATCAATATTGACCAATAGATAACAAAACTAGTGTACAGGCATTTTCCACTTCAATTCCATTTTCAATTGCTAATTTTTCCAATTCAGGATTTTCAGCGCCTGGATTAAAAATTATCCGTTTCGGTTTCAGTTGAATCAAATCATCATAATATCCGGTTTGATTTTTCGCGCCGAGATAAACTGTAACCGTATCAACTTTTAAATCTTTGGGAATGGAATGTAGAATGGGAGAGCCGCTAACATTTCCATTTTTAATTCCAACCAATGTTATCGGATTATTGTGACTCACTAATTTATTTGCTGCAAGAAATGAATATCGCTCCGGATTTGTGGAAGCACCAAGAACCAAAGTGTGTTTTGAAGTCATATTGACGAATTGAGTAAAGGGGTAGCCATTTTATTCTTAAAATTTAACCATAACTGATGATAACTTACCAAAAACTGAAAGCGTAAAGAACCTCGAACCAAAACCCACTTTTCAATTTGATGGATATTTCTACAAACCCTGAACGCATTGCAAGAGAAATAATTCCAAACCTTCGATGTATCAATTCTGAAGTGTTGGATTGCATTGAAGCTTGTATGCAGAGAAAATTGTCGTTGCAGAGAGCAGCACAGATGTCTCACAATTTTTATACGAAAGCCAAAATTGTTTTTGTCACGGAAGAAGGAATCAAGGAAGTGATAACTACTATTTGGGCGGCAACCGATAACAACATCATTCTGAAAGGCGGAATCAGTATTCCCGTTTGCTGTATTAAAGAAGTTGTGTTGAATTAATCGGTTACTGATAGTTCAATAATTTATACCAGCATTGTCACCGGATTCTCTAAGAATTTTTTGAGTGACTGCAAAAATTTTGCTCCTTTCGCTCCATCTACAACGCGATGGTCGCAACTCAGTGTAACAGCCATCACATTAGTTGGCTTTACATTTCCCTTCTCATCAAACGCAGGAACAGTTTTTATTTTTCCAACTGCGAGTATGCAGGCATCAGGCGGATTTATTATTGCAGTGAAATCATCAATATCCATCATTCCTAAATTAGAAATGGTGAAAGTGTTTCCTTCCCAATCAACAGGTTGTAATTTTTTCTCTTTTGCTCTTGCGCCAAATGCCTTTGCCTCAGCCGAAATCTGACTGAATGATTTCTTGTCGGCAAATTTTATAACAGGAACAAGCAATCCTTCTTCAACTGCCACCGCCATTCCGATATGTATGTGATGGTTGTAACGAATTTTATCACCGAGGAAAGATGAATTCACATTCGGGTTTTCGCGCAAAGCCATTGCTGATGCTTTTATCACGAAATCATTGATGGAAATTTTTTCGCCGAGATAATCATTCATCTGCTTGCGAACATCGATTGATTTATCCATCACAATATCCATCTTCAGATAAAAATGTGGAGCGCTGAATTTGCTTTCAGTCAAACGGCGTGCAATGGTTTTACGCATTTGCGAAAGCGGAACATCTTCAAAACTTTCCTTTCCATTTACAAATGGCTGAGCACCTTTTAATTTTCCGGAAGACAGATATGCTTCAATGTCTTTCTTAATAATTCTGCCATCGTCGCCACTACCAGAAACCTGCGAAATATTTACACCTGAATCTGCAGCTATTTTTTTAGCGAGTGGTGATGCTTTTATTCTTCCGTTACTTGGTGTAACAGCCGTAACGGTTTCTTTGGATGGAGCAGAAACAGGAGATACAACCGGAACTGTTACAGTTGGTGCAACAGCTGTTTCTGCTTTTGGTGTTTCTGTTTTTTGAACTTCAACGGGCTTTTCAGCAACCGGAGATGAACCTGCACCAGCTAATGCTGCTTTATAATCTTCACCTTCTTTACCAAGCACTGCAATCACTGAATCAACCGGAACAGCTGCACCTTTTTCAGCGCCGATATAAAGCAACACACCATCCTGAAAACTTTCGAATTCCATTACGGCTTTATCAGTTTCTATTTCAGCCATCAGATCGCCGCTCTTTACTTTATCACCAACTTTTTTGTGCCACGCCACAATCACTCCTTCGGTCATCGTATCACTCATGCGGGGCATTCGAATCACTTCAGCCATAAATTGTTTAATTGAATTTGGGTGTCAAAAATAATTGCAAAAAGGAATAACCAATCAGAAATCCGCTTCCAATTTCAAATCATCTTTTAACTGACGAAGCAAGGGATTTTTCTTCGCCATGTGTTCAAACTTTTCTGTTGGTGTATAGGGTCGTTTTTTGTTATCAACCTTTGCACGCTCTGCATCCACTCGTACGGTCAGATCAATTTTATTTTTCTGTAATTGTTGTTTCAAAAAACTAACCATCGCTTCCCGCTCGTCAATCAATAATTGATAGTGACTTTGTGTTCCAACTATAATCAGTACTGTTCTTTTATTTTCTAAAGCCGGAGGATAAATTTTCAGGATTTCTGAAACGGAAAAATTCTTTTCTGCCTGTAATTTTTCCAGGTACTTGCTGAGCGCGAATTTTAATTTCTCTTCATCCAATTCATCACCAATAATTTTTTCAACACCATTTTTAATTGCAGTTTCTTCCGGTTTTTCCTGTTCAACAGTTGCCTTAATATCATTAAGTGTTGGAAGTTTAAATCCTTTTCCGGTTGCTCCGGCAAACATTGGTTTGGCAGTTGTGCTTGCAGATGGTGTAACGGTTTTATATTTTTCTTCTTTTTCTATTACAGTAGATATAGTTGATGAAACTGATTGTTTTGGTTCAGTTTTTAAAGTTGTGGCATCAGTTTTTTTTTTACTCTCCGCATTCTGTTCGCCCGACTGAACAAATTTCACTGTACGAAAGAGGTAGCACAATTTCATCATCGCCAATTCCACACACAATCTTTTATTCCGGCTGGTTCGATATTGAATTTCTGCTTCGTTAATAATATTCAGTGCATTCAATAAAAAAGAAACCGGTGTGTAAGCCGATTGTTCAGCATAACGATTGCGAAGGTTGGCTGAAGTTTCGAGCAACTGCAAAGTCACTTTATCCTTACTCACTAACAAACTGCGGATGTGCGAAGCAAGTCCGCTTAAAAAATTATCGCC
>JAHEZG010000381.1 GCA_023251195.1 Chitinophagaceae bacterium
CATCATCAAGTTTTTTGGAGCCGACAGAGGAATTTTGTTTACGGGTTTTTTAGGCGGAACATTTTCAAGCACGGCTGTCACATGGGTTTTCAGCAGCCGCGAAAAAGAAAATCAAAATCTTTCAGTTCAATATGCAACCGGAATTATTGTTGCCTGCACTGTAATGTTTGCCCGCGTATTAATTATAGCAGGTTTATTTAATCAGGAAGTTTTTAAATGGCTTTTGATTCCATGTGGTTTAATGATAGTGAGCGACAGCATTATAGTTTTTATAATGAAACGAAAAGCAAAATCTCCCTCAGTTGATTCTCCCATTCAATTGGGAAATCCCCTTGATTTGAGTAATGTTTTTTTCTTTGGATTGCAGTATATCGCAATTACATTTTTTGTTTTCTACGCAAACATTTATTCGGGAACAAAAGGATTATTAATAACAGGACTCATTTCAGGTCTTGCTGATGTTGATGCCATTAATATCAGCATGTCGAAACTCGGTTTAATAAAAATTAATTCCTCTACAGCAGCAATTGTCATTCTCGCTGCGGTATTAAGTAACACCATTTTTAAAATCGGAATTTCATATCTGAAAGGTTCAACCAAACTCAGAAAGTTGGTGCTGATCGGACTGATACCTTCCGTTGTTATAGCTGTAATAAGTATTGCAGTAATCTTTTTAAAATAACCTTATGAAAAAAATAGCTCTTGAAACTATCAATACAAAAGCTCCTGATGAATTGGATAAGAATGAATACAAGCAGGAGTTAGTTAATCTTCATGCAGAGTTATTTTCTCTTCAACATTTATTTTATGCCTCACATACTTACAGTCTGTTAATTGTTTTTCAGGGAATAGATACTTCAGGAAAGGATAGCACCATCAGTCGTGTTTTTTCAAGCATCAATCCGCTTGGAGTTCAAGCGACATCGTTCAAAGCGCCTTGTGACATGGAACTGGAGCACGATTATATGTGGCGCATTTTTCAAAAACTTCCTGAGAAAGGAATGATTCAGATTTTCAATCGCTCCTACTACGAAGACATTTTGGTTCCTACCATAAAAAAAACATTACCTGATAATATCATTGAACAGCGCTATGATTTTATAAATGCCTTTGAGAATCATTTGCTGAATAACAAAACTCTTATTCTCAAATTCTTTTTACACATAAGCAAAAGCGAACAGAAGAAAAGAATACAAGAACGATTAAACGACCCGCTAAAGAAGTGGAAGTATTCTGATGAAGATGTTAAATCATCTGAGAAATGGGGTGACTATATGAAGGTATATGAACGAATAATAAACCGTTGTTCACCTGAGATACCTTGGGCAATTGTTCCTGCTGATAATAAATGGTACAGGGATTATATAGTTGCCTCTGCAATAGTTGAAGAGTTAAAAAAATTGAATTTAAAATTTCCAAGCAAAAAGAACCGATAAATAATTTTATAAATCTGTATTCAACAATGAAAGAGGTGACAAGCAATCAAAAAATATTAGTTACAAAAGCATCGGGTGAAAAAGCACTTTTCTCCCCTGAAAAGTTGCGTCATTCACTTCATCGCTCCGGTGCAGATGAAAATACCATCAACGAAATTCTCAGTAAGGTGCAGGAGAATTTATTTGAAGGAATCACCACGAAGAAAATTTACCAACTCGCTATTACACTTCTGAAAAAAGAATCAAAACCTTTCGCTGCAAAATATAAACTTAAGCGCGCTATAATGGAATTAGGTCCATCCGGTTTTCCATTTAAAAAATATGTAGCTGCAATTTTAAAGCATCAGGGTTTTTCAGTAAGGGTTGGTGAGATTGTAAAAGGACATTGTGTGAATCATGAGATTGATGTGATTGCTGAAAAAGAAAATCAGCACTTCATGATTGAATGTAAATATCACAATCAATCGGGCTACAGTTGCGATGTAAAAATTCCGCTATACATACAAGCGCGTTTTAAAGATGTGGAAGAACAATGGAAAAATATTCAGGGACACGGAACAAAATTTCATCAGGGTTGGGTGGTTACAAATACAAAGTTTACAACAGATGCCATTCAATATGGGCAATGTGCTGGATTGAATTTACTGGGATGGGATTTTCCGAAAAAGAAAAGTTTACGGGAGCAAATAGATGAATCAGGTTTGTATCCGCTCACCTGCCTCACCACTTTATCGTTACATGAAAAACAACTTTTGCTCAATGAGAAAATTGTTTTGTGCAAGGAGCTTTGCGATAATCCATCCCTGCTTTCTATAGCACTGATTGCTGAGGAAAGAAAAAAATTGATTCTTAGCGAAGCGAATACTTTATGTAAAGAGTTTCAATCATGAGCGAAATTCAATATCCAATTGACAATTCGCACAGTATTTCAATTGAAGAAATTGGCAAACTGTTAAATGCAAACACTGGTAAAGGGCTGTCAGATGCAGAAGTAAAATCGCGGCAACAAACATTTGGTAAAAACAGTATTGAACAAAAGAAAAAGAAAAATCCATTTCTGATTTTTCTCGCGCAGTTCGCAAGCCCTATGGTTTACATGCTGTTGGTTGCAGCAGGATTATCTTTCTTTTTTAAAGAATGGTTGGATGGAATTGCCATTCTTATTGTAATTGTAATCAACGCAATCATCGGATTCATCATGGAGTTTCAGGCAGAGCGTTCGATGGATGCACTGAAGCGCATGACGCAGGTGAATGCAAAAGTTATTCGCGATAATAATCTGGATGAAATTCCTTCTGCCGAAATTGTTCCCGGAGATATTTTATTTCTTGAAGCTGGTGATATGATTCTTGCCGATGCGCGGATTTATAGTCAATCACAATTTCAGGTGAATGAATCTGCATTGACAGGTGAATCCATGCCGGTTGAAAAGCAGGATAAAATTGTTGAGCAGAACACTTCGCTTGCAGAGCGTGTGAACATGATTTACAAAGGAACTTTTGTAACTAACGGAAATACAAAAGCAATTGTAACCGGAACCGGAATGAAAACTGAACTTGGAAAAATTGCTTCAATGGTTCAGTCGGCAGAACAATCTGTTACACCATTAGAAAAAAAATTAGAAGAGTTCAGTAAAAAACTGATTAAGATAACTGTCGCACTGGTTGTGATAATTTTTATCGCTGGAGTTTTATATGGCGACCCGATTATCAAGATCCTTGAAACATCTATCGCTCTTGCTGTGGCTGCAATTCCTGAAGGTCTTCCGATTGTTACCACGCTTGCATTGGCTCAGGGAATGTTGAAGATGGCGCGACACAATGTGATTGTGAAAAAATTGGAAGCAGTTGAAACTCTTGGCGGCACCAATGTGATATGCACCGATACAACCGGAACACTTACGAAAAACATAATTGACGTCAGCACC
>JAHEZG010000382.1 GCA_023251195.1 Chitinophagaceae bacterium
GTGTGTTCGTTTGTGCCGCGTATGTATGATTACCATCCGCTTTCAATTCCGGCACCATATAATCACAGCAATGTTGATTCTGATGAACTGCTTTACTATGTTGATGGCGATTTTATGAGCCGCAAACATGTTGAGCGTGGAATGTTTTCTTTGCACCCGGGAGGAATTCCGCACGGTCCGCATCCGGGCACAGTGGAGAAAAGCATTGGCGCCAAGGAGACAAAGGAACTTGCCGTGATGATTGATACTTTCCATCCCTTACAGTTAACCGAAAACGCATTGGGCATTGAAGACAAAAATTATTTCTTAAGTTGGATGGAGTAAAATGAAGTTTTTAAAAAGCGTATTTTTTTTATCAGTCCTAATTTTTTTGATGCACACTTCATGCAGTGCACAGGATTTGTTTATGCGATTTGAAACCCGATTAAATTCCACCTATCAAAAACCTCATTCACAAACTAAAACTATTAAACAAAAGAAAAAGAAAAATGTTGGAAAGGTTATTAACGAAATTACCGCTTACGATGTGCTGTTAACTGAAGATAGTGCTGCTTTTCTATTTGATACTATTGCGCGCAAACGATTGAACGAAAAAAATAATTTTGCCATTACCGACAGCTCTAATTCAATTTCTACTAACTCAATTCAGCAAAACAAAAAGAATAAAAAACCTCACAATTATTTTTCAAAAACCGATTCAACCAACATTGATTCATTATCCAATCAAGAGTTGATTGATGAAGAAAACACAATCACAAATAGTGATTCAATTCCTTCACCTGAACAGATTGTATTAATGGATTCGGCTTATGTTTTTCTTACTGAAAATAATTTTGCCAATGCTATTTTATATTACAACAAAGTAATTGCTGAATTTAAAGAAACTCCTGAATACCGAATGGCATTTCTTTGGCGTGCAAAAGCCGAAGCAGGTACCGGAAATTTTACTGATGCTTTAATTGATTTTAATTCTTTCATTTCAATAGATAGTTGCAACAGTTCATTTTGTACTGAAGCATATTATCAGCGTGGCCTTATCAATTTCAAGCTTCAGCATTATCAGGAAGCCATACCGGATTTTTCTACTGCCCTCACCGATTCAGCTTATGCTAACTACAAGTATTGTTATTTCTACAGGGCTTTTTGCCTGGGCGAAATGAATCATTACATACAAGCCGTTCAGGATTACACAAAGTTTTTAAACCTTGACAAATACAAATCGGTCAGCAGCGCCGAAGCACTTTATTACCGCGGGTTTTATAAAGTAAAACTCGACGACAATCGCGGAGCAATCAGTGATTATGATCTGGCAATTGAAATGTATTCAGGAGCCTTCGAAAGTTCGAAAGGAAAAAACCAAGTGTACTTTCAAAAATTGATTGATACCTATATTACACGAGGGCTTGCTTATGCTGAAATAAAAAAATGGGATGAGGCAATCAGCAATTACAATACAGTAATTAAAATGAAACCGGATTATGCTACTGCTTTTCATTTAAAAGGATTGGCAGAAATAGGCAAGGGTGATTTAGATGCCGGCTGCCTTGATTTGAGCCGTGCAGGTGAACTTGGAAGCATTGATGCTTACAACGATATTAAATTGCATTGCAAGTAGCACATGTCGCATCCGTTCTTTAATCTCAATCACAAAATAATACCGGTAAATGAACCAACATTTATTTCGGCAAATCGCGCCCTTCGATATGGCGATGGAATTTTTGAAGGATTGCGTGTATTAAATGGAGAGTTTATTTTTTTCGAAGATCATATTTCGCGTTTAATCAGTGCCATGAGCGCACTTGGTTTTTCGATACCCGAAAATTTTACCTCTGCCTTTTTTCACAAATTGATTTCGGAATTGCTGATTGCCAATAAAGTTTCTTCCGAAGCAATAATCCGAATACAGGTTTATCGTGCAAGCGCAGGTTTATATGAACCAATGACCGATGATGTTGAATTTTTTATTGAAACATTTGACTCAGTTCCCGATAGTTTTAAGTGGCCCGGCCTTTCAATTTCCGCAGGCTTGTTTAGTGATTGGAAAAAAGAATTTAATCCGGCCATGAATTTTAAAACCTGCAATTCACAGGTATACATCATGGCATCCAGGTGGAAACGCAATGCCGGATTTGATGAAGCCCTGCTGCTTAATTCAAATGGCAACATTGCTGATGCTACATCTTCAAATATTTTTATTTGGAAAGAAAATAAATTAATTACTCCGGCTTTAACCGAAGGCTGTATTGCCGGAGTAATCAGAAAAAATATTTTAGCAGTTGCTCAAACAAACGGAATTGAAACCGAAGAACGCGAGGTAACAGTAAATGAAGTATTTAAAGCCGAGGAATTATTTCTAACCAATGTATCGCGTGGTATCAGATCAGTAAAATCATTTAACAAGCAGGAATATCGAAACAAGCTGACAGGTACACTGGCCGAAATTTTTTATTCACAGTTTGCAGTATAATTTTTTTTATAAGCGCTGGTTTTTGCATGGCATTCATATTATTTTATCACAGGCAGTAGTAATCGATTTGCTTTCGGTTATTTTTATCCCAGTCCAAAACAAATCATGAATAAAAAAATAATTCAACTGGCGTTCATTGGAATTTTTTCGGTATCCAGTCAACTGCTTGCTCAGGTTACTTTTCAAAAAACCGATTTTCATTCTCCGTTAAAATCAATCGTGAATCCAAAATCAATTCAGGCCGATTGGAATCCTGTTTTGCAAAACCTTGAAATGCCTTCGGTTGAATCGGATATGGAAGAACTTGACGATGCAAAAAATGCTGCAAATATTTTGTATGCTAACAATTCAGTGACGAAAGAAAGAAAAGAAAACACCCGCGCGGCAGTGGATGCTCCGTATCTGGCAAGAAATTTTATCGGAAATGTTTTTAATGGTTATGTACCGAATGATAATGACATGGCTATTTCAAACGGAAATAAAATTGTGAATGTGATTAACAGCACCATTAAATTTTACGATTTGGATTTAGATACTGCTTACACCACTATTTCACTTTATGCATTTTGCAATTCGCTTGGATTACCGAATGAACATTTTGATCCAAAGGTGATGTATGATCCCGAGGCCGATCGGTTTATAATGGCTTGCTTAAATGGATTTACTGATTCAACTTCATTTTATGTTCTTGGCTTTTCGCAAACGAACGATCCTATGCAGAACTGGAATTTTTACACGCTGCCGGGCAATCCGCTCAATGATACTTTATGGACTGATTTTCCAATGATGAGCATCAGCCACGATGAATTGTTTCTGACCGGTAATTTAATGCACAACGATCAGCCGTGGCAAACCGGA
>JAHEZG010000063.1:0-3187 GCA_023251195.1 Chitinophagaceae bacterium
TTATCATTTGCTTTTTTAATTCCGAAATCTGCAGAATAACCCATGGTGTTTTCAAAAAATTTCACATTCGCGTTTCGCTCAGTGGTTCTGGTTTTCGCAGGTAATTCTTCAATGATGTTAATCACTCCTCCCATTGCTTCGCTGCCATAAGTAAGCGCCGCTGGCCCCTTAATAATTTCCACTCTGTCAATCCCTGCATCACTCAATCCAAGTCCGTGTTCATCCTGCCACTGCTGATTGTCGAAACGAATTCCCATCAATTGAGTTTGAATTCTGTTTCCATACAAACCGCGAATCACTGGTTTACTGATTCCTCCCGTAGTCATTTCACCCATTCCAGGCAATTTTGCGATTGCATTGCTGAGCGAAAGATTTCCGCGCTCATTCATTTCAGTGCGCGAAACCGAAACGATATTCATGGGTGTGTACTTCCACGAATTCTGATGTGTGCCGTAAATCACCACCTCCTCTGTTTCCACCGCCAGTTGTTCGAGTGTAACAGTCAGGTGATTTTCGGCTGCAGAAATTTTTATGGTCTGAATAAAAGTTTCGTAACCGGTGTATGAAATTTTCAGAATAAAATTTCCAAGTGGCAGGTTTTTAAACTGAAAAACTCCGTCATCATCGCTGTAAGTCAGCAAGTGCAATTCCGGAAGTTGAACTGTGGCAAACGAAAGTTTCTTTGCTGAAGCAGAATCGCTGACAACACCACTGAGCGTTTGTTGTGCTGAAACATTTTGTAAAAACAGCAGTGCGCAAATGCCTGCAAGTAATTTTTTCAAGAAGAAGATTTAAGAATGAAGAGAAGAACCCTGCTGATTTATTTCGTGCATGTTGATTCACAAATGCAAACGAAGAATTTAATTAATACAGGACAAAAACCCTGAAAAAATAATTATGCTCGTGGTGGTGGTGCGAAAATATTTTTCGCGTTAACAGAAATTAAATTTTCAGTAAGTGGAAGAATCGTTTTTGAATTTGAATTATTCTGCACATATAAATTTTCGTGTTGAATGGAATAATCCTTCTTAAAAATCTTTGAAAAGAAATCAGAAAATGGAATTGAAGCTTCGCGGCGATTGTTCCTTCCACTGAATACTGAAATGAGTTTATGCAGAATTTTTTCTTCCTTACTGTCGTGATAGCATAGCAATTGATTTCCTTCGCTTTTCACATCGTATTGTTTTCCTTCAAAAACAATTTCATGTTCGTTTAGAAATTTAATGCGCGTATCATTTGAATTCACAATTAATGTTGCTTCATCTGAATTGTTTTCTTCATTCAATTTTTCCCAATTCGAAAACTGAATTCTTTTTTGCTGAATTTGCTGCAACAGAATATATCCTGCCGATTGATAGACAAATAAAACTGCAAACGAGATGGCGATGATTCTTTTCAGCATTTTAATTCAGGGCTGCTAAAATATATTCTTTCACATCATTCGTGGCTAATTATTTTCGCTTGCCGATATGAGAATTAAAGTGATTCTGTTTTTACTATTTGCACTATTGACACGGGAAAATATTTTTGCCCAGAATGTTTATGGAGTCTATTCAGTTTACACTATAAATTATGGAAGAGTATATCTTAAACTGACTAAGGACACTTTCAGTTTTTACAGAGGTTTAGAAAGTAAATCAATAAATGGTCAATACAATAAAATATCAGATTCGGCTTTTACTTTTTCAGTAAAAGAAGATACTGCAATTGGAACTTTTCATTTCAATCACCATTTCAAAGAGTTGTTTGTTTCAGGTATTCCAGCTTTCATCTCCGACTCATTACACATTTTATCTATAATAAACTTTTACCGACAGAGTGAATTTACTGTTGATGGAAAAATGATTTGGCAAATTCTGGTAATAATGAATTTAAAGTCCGGAGCTCCTGGAAAATATGAAGTCCAGGAATATGAGCCGGATAAATATGATAATCTAATGAGACAATCAATGTATCTTTTGGGAAAGAAAAATGGAAGAGAAACAAATTATTATACTCAAAAGGAAATTCTTGAATTAAAACAATCAGGAGAAAAAAATATTAATGCGAACATTCTTTATTGGGGAGCCTGTAAGTCAAGAGGAAAATGGAAGGATGATAAGAAGAGTGGAAGATGGATTTACTTTAATACCTACTTCACAAAAATTAAAATTGAACATTACAGGAATGGAATTCTTAAGCGCGTGAAAACCCCGAAGACTAAACCTAATCCATTCGAGACCGGATAATATTTTACATCACAAAATGTATTTCCACAAACCAAGAACTACCAACCACGAACTAATTATTTTCGCCACCACAATTTCAATCGATGCAATTCAGAACTGAAAAAGACACCATGGGAACTGTGCAGGTTCCGGCTGATAAATATTACGGCGCACAAACACAGCGCTCCATAGAGAATTTTAAAATCGCACAAGACATTAACCGCATGCCGAAAGAAATTATCCGTGCATTTGCATATTTGAAAAAAGCTGCTGCATTAACCAATCTTGATTGCGGAGTGTTGGCGAAAGACAAAGCAGAACTGATTGGAAAAGTTTGTGATGAAATATTGGAAGGAAAATTAGATGCTGAATTTCCATTGGTGGTTTGGCAAACCGGAAGCGGAACACAAAGCAATATGAATGTGAATGAAGTGATTGCTTATCGTGGTCATGTATTGCAAGGCGGAAGTCTGATGGATGAAAAAAAATTCCTCCATCCGAATGACGATGTAAATAAATCGCAATCGAGCAACGATACTTTCCCCACTGCCATGCACATTGCTGCTTATAAAATTATGTTGGAAGTAACACTGCCGGGAATTCAGAAACTGCGCGATACACTTCATGCAAAATCAAAAGAGTTTATGAAAGTGGTGAAGATTGGTCGCACGCACTTGATGGATGCAACACCACTCACACTCGGTCAGGAAATAAGCGGATATGTATCGCAACTTGACCACGGAATGCGCGCCATAAAAAACACGCTCGCACATTTATCTGAACTTGCACTTGGTGGAACTGCAGTAGGCACAGGAATTAATACACCCGATAATTATGATGTGAAAGTGGCGAAACACATTGCAACACTTACAGGTCTTCCATTCATCACCGCAGAAAATAAATTTGAATCGCTTGCTTCTCACGATGGAATTGTGGAATCACACGGCGCATTGAAAACAGTTGCAGTAAGCATGATGAAA
>JAHEZG010000063.1:3197-13178 GCA_023251195.1 Chitinophagaceae bacterium
GACCACGCAGCGGAATCGGAGAATTATTTATTCCTGATAACGAACCTGGCTCTTCCATTATGCCCGGCAAAGTAAATCCAACGCAATGCGAAGCCATGACAATGGTGGCAGCACAGGTAATGGGAAATGATGTGGCAATAAATATTGGTGGCAGTAACGGACATTTTGAATTGAATGTTTTCAAACCCGTGATGATTTATAACTTTCTTCACTCCGCAAGATTGATTGGTGATGTGTGTGTTTCGTTCAATGATAAATGTGCTATTGGATTAAAACCAATTGAAGAAAATATTCGTGCGCATGTAAATAATTCACTGATGTTAGTGACTGCCCTCAACACAAAAATCGGTTACTACAAAGCTGCAGAGATTGCTCAGACCGCACACAAAAACGGAAGCACGCTGAAAGAAACTGCAATCAAACTCGGTTACTTAACAGCCGAACAATTTGATGAATGGGTGAAGCCGGAAGAGATGTGCGGGAAATTGCAGGAGTGATTTGAAAATGAATTGAATACTTCTTTTTATTTTTTCATCCATTCATTTCTCCATACTACATAAAAATCTTCATCTCTGAATTCTCCGAACTTGAAAACAGAATGATGAAATGTTGCTTCATGTTTCAAGCCGAGTTTTGCCATTATTTTTTTTGATGCATCATTGCCACTGAACACACTTGCATAAATCCGCTCAACAGAAAAAGTTTTAAAACCATAATCAATAATTGCCCGCGCAGCTTCCGTTCCAAATCCTTTGTTCCAGAATGGTTCTCCAACCCAATAACCGAACTCAGCATTTTTTAAATACACATCTTCCATCGGAAATATTCCAGCTGCACCAATTGCTTCTCCATTAAAATCAATGGCAAAAATTTCCGCATGTTTTTCTTTTCCGAATTGGGCAATGAATTCGGTGGCTGCTTTTCGGGTGTATGGATGCGGAAACCGGTCGCGCATATTTTTGGCAATGTTCAGATTGTTACCATATTTCAATAACGAATCCAGGTCTTTTATCGTCCATCGGCGGAGGGTTAGTCGTTCGGTTTTAATCATGTTGTTATAGTTCGGATAAAATTATTTTCGGCAATTCTAATGGAATCATTTTTCTTTATCATTGTTCTTCCTGAAAAATAATTTCTGAAAATGAAAACAATTTATCACAAAGCTGAATCAAGAGGTCATGCAAGTCATGGTTGGTTGAACACTTATCACTCATTCAGTTTTGCCAATTATTATGATCCGGCACGAATGCATTTTGGTGTGCTCCGCGTTTTGAATGATGATGCCATTGATGGTGGTACAGGATTCGGAATGCATCCGCACGACAATATGGAAATCATCACTATTATGCTTGAAGGTGCACTCGAACATAAAGACAGCATGGGAAATATTGGCGTGATAAAACCAGGAGAAATTCAGGTTATGAGTGCCGGCACCGGCATTCATCACAGCGAATACAATCACAGCAAGGATGCACCGGCAAAACTTTTACAGATATGGATTTTCCCCAATGAGCGAAATATTAAACCTCGCTACGATCAGATGAAACTGGAATTGAGTGAACGGAAAAATAAGTGGCAGAAAATTGTAGAACCCGGTCCAATTGAAAAAGGTTTATGGATAAAACAGGATGCATGGTTTCACATCGGTCAGCTTGATGCCGGAACTGAAACACACTACAAAATTCATCGCCCGGATAATGGAGTATATATTTTTATGATTGAAGGAAGTGCAATTGTTGAAGGTCAACAGCTCAACCACCGAGATGGTTTTGGGATTTCAGAATCAGAAAGTGTAATCAGTATAAAAGCAACATCTGAAGCGGAGATATTGATTATGGATATTCCGATGAGTTAACTTTCATAAAGTTTTTAATAAAATGAGCCCTTGGAAAATGACTTAAGCATTACAAACATTAGCACTATTTAACAATACATTTAGGTCATTCTTAAAAAAATGAAATGAAAAAAAACCTGCCAGCTTTTCTCTTCCTTATTGTTTTAATTTTTAATTCATCTCTAAAATCGGCTGCTCAAATTTCATTGCCAAATCAAAGTTTTGAGCAATGGGATTCATCGGGCCAACCTTCACCTTTCGACTGGCACCAGCCCAGTGATTGGTCAAGCACCAATCCGGTAACTGAATTTAATTCGGCCGGCATAACAAAAACAACTGATGCGCATTCAGGAAGTTTTGCAACGCAAATCAAATCTCAAAATATTTTCGGTACACAGCATGCGGGTGGTTTAGTGTGCGGCCATGCTAAAACTTCTTTTTCAAATTATACTATATTGCCTATTACCGGGGGTGAGCCGGTTGGTTCAAAACCCAAAAAAATAAAAGGGTATTATAAATTTTCTACTCTTACACCCGGCGATTCAGCCAATGTAATTGCAATCAATAAGAAATGGAATTCATCACTCACTGAGCCCGATACCATCGGTTATGGAATTTTAAAACTACCTCCTGCGAATTCATATACGCAGTTTGAATTGATAATTTCAGATTGGAATTCTCTGGTGAATCCGGACTCTGTAGTGGTTGCATTTTTTTCTTCTGATCCTGACACTGCCTTTCAAGGCGGAACTTTAATTGTTGATGATGTCGTACTTGATTTTGAAACAAGTATCGAAACCATAAATGTAAATGATGAGGGCCTTCAGGTTTATCCAAATCCTGCCACAGATTTGCTGGCTGTATATTTTAATGAAGAAAATGATTTTACTATACTCACCTTCTATTCATTAACCGGAAAAGTGATTTACACTGAAAATATTTCAGAAAAAAAATCAATTCAAATCAAGACATTAAATTTTCCTTCAGGAATTTATTGGATTGAGTTAAGGAATAAGTATGGGAAATCAATCAGAAAAAAAATTTTAAAAACTGATTAATTCAAACTAAACAAGCTATTCAGGTTAGAATAAAAAAACCTGCAATTTTTTATTGCAGGTTTTTTTATTGAGTCGAAACATCAAATTCTTATTTCTAATTGTTCCGGTTAAAACCTCACACCAATTGTAAATCCGGCCCGTAAACTTGAAGAATTCATTATTGAAAAAGCATCAGAGGCTGAACTCAATTGATAGTTTTGTTTAAAATCTGAAAGTTTTGCATTGTTATCGTAAAAATTCCAGCTACCGCTGCTGCTTTGCAATTGAGTTCCGAAATACATATCAAAAACAAAATGCGAAGTGCTGAGCGTTTGAATTCCCAATAATAATCCTGCACCATTGGTTGTTTCAGTATAAGTATTACTGTAATTAATTCCCGTGGAAGAATAATCACCTGTGTGATCATTCTTAGATTGGAAATAACGGTACTTATAAAAAATACTGAAATAATTTTCGAGTTGCATTTTTTCGCTTTCATGAAAATAATATCTGAACGAAGGATAAATAACATAGGAGGTTACAGATTTAGAATCGTTTGTTAAACCTGTTGATGCGGTATTCGATTTGCTTCCCATTCTGAATGCTCCTTCGGCCTGAAAAGAAACTTTTTCATTTAATTTTCTTTCATATGCAAAGGATGGATATGAAAAAGCTGCATTCATTAAATTCATTTTTACGGCATTTTTTAATGGCCCGTCGCCTCCTTTTGCATTTACAAACTTTGGTGAATTCTGTGCAGAAAGATTCAGGTTTAAGCAAAGAGTAAAAAGCAGTGTTGTTAAAAAAGAAAAAATGTTTTTCATGTAATTTGTTTTTTGTTAGACCAAAGAAAGTTAAAAATAGATGCAAGCGTCTTGATTTAAATCAATTAATATTTTTTATCGCTTCAATTTAATCCCGCGCTCAATTTTATCTTTCGCCAAAATACCAACTACTCATGAAGAAATTTTTCCTTCATCTCCCTCTCATTTTTAATCTCTCATTCTTAGCTGTCACACTGTACTTGTCGAAGTGCGATGCGCAAACAATTTCCCCCACTCCCGCTGCCGACCGCATCGCTGGAATTGAAAAAAGAAAATCGCTTGAAGAAAATTCACTGGTGAAAAATATTCAATTCACCAACATTGGTCCTTCAATTATGAGCGGGCGATGTGTTGACCTCGATGTAAATCCCAACGACCCGACAGAATTTTTTGTAGCGTATGCAAGCGGTGGTTTGTGGCACACCACAAATAATGGTCAGTCGTTCACACCGATTTTTGATAATGAAAATGTTTTATCCATTGGTGATTTTGCGGTTGACTGGAATCACAACAAACAAATCTGGGTGGGAACAGGCGAAGCAAACAGCAGTCGCTCTTCGTATTCTGGAATCGGAATTTATAAAAGCAGCGATGGCGGAAAAAGCTGGCAGTGGAAAGGTTTGCCGGAATCGCACCACATCGGAAAAATTTTATTGAGTGTAACAGATACGAATACAGTGCTCGTTGCAGCAATGGGTCACTTGTATTCTCCGAATAAAGAAAGAGGAATTTATAAAACCACTGATGGCGGAAAAACATGGAAACAAGTTTTGTATGTAAATGATTTAACAGGTGGTGCCGATTTAATTACCGACCCTGCAAATGCACAAATCATTTATGCAAGCTTATGGCAACGCGACCGTCGCGCTTGGAATTTTTCGGAGAGTGGAGAAGGCAGCGGACTTTACAAATCAATTGATGGTGGCGACACTTGGAAACTGATTACAACTTCATCAAATGGATTTCCGCACGATGCAGGAGTTGGAAGAATTGGTGTTGCCGTTTCATTTCAAAATTCAAATGTGCTGTATGCGATTCTCGATAATCAGAATCACAGAGCGAAAGAAAAAAATGAAGACACCACTACTTACACCGTTGAAGATTTGAAAGACATTACGAAAGAAAAATTTCTTTCACTTAACAACGATAAGCTGCAAAGTTTTTTAGAGGACAATGGTTTCCCCGAAAAATATTCGGCAGAGAAAGTGAAGGACCTAGTGAAGAAGGAAAAAATAAAACCAAGTGCGCTCATTGATTATCTCAACGATGCAAACAACTCGCTCTTCAACACACCAATCATCGGCGCGGAATTATATCGCAGTGATGATGCAGGTGCCACATGGAAAAAAATTGACACCGCAAAACTCACCGGACTCGTTTACACTTATGGTTATTACTTCGGAAAAATATTTCTCTCGCCGTTCGATGATAAAAAAATTGTGTTGTGCGGAGTGCCGATGATCATGTCGAAAGACGGCGGCACCACTTTCAAAACCATTGACGGCGACAACACGCATGGCGACCATCATGCAGTGTGGTTCGATGCGAAGAAGGATGGACACATGATAATTGGGAATGACGGTGGAGTAAATATTTCTTATGATTTTGGGGAGAACTGGTTCAAGTGTAACACTCCTGCGGTCGGGCAGTTTTATAGTGTAACAGTTGACAACGACAAACCCTACAATGTATATGGGGGCTTGCAGGATAATGGCGTGTGGACGGGTTCATCTGATTACTCACCTTCAACTAACTGGATGCAGGAAGGACAATATCCTTACAAATTTATTTATGGCGGTGATGGCATGCAGGTGCAGGTGGACACGCGCGATAACAACACCGTGTATGCGGGTTCGCAGTTTGGTTTCTATGGGAGAATAAATAAAACCACAACTGAATCAGAAGATGTGCGACCAACAATTGATTTGGGTGAAAGTCCGTTGCGTTACAACTGGCAAACTCCGATTCTCCTCTCAAAATTCAATCAGGATATTCTCTACTTCGGCACTAACAAATTATATCGCAGCATGAATCAGGGGAAATCGTTTGAACCCATTTCTGCTGACTTAACCAACCACGACAAAACAGGCGATGTACCTTACAACACCATCACCACCATTTGCGAATCGCCATTTCATTTCGGAGAAATTTATGTGGGCACTGATGATGGAAATGTTCAGCTCACAAAAGATGGAGGCAACACATGGACAAAAATTTCTGCTACACTTCCCCAAAATTTGTATGTGAGTCGCGTGACTGCTTCTGCATTTTCCGAAAGCAGAATTTATGTTTCGATGAATGGTTATCGCTTCGATAATTTTTCTCCATACTTATTTATGAGTGATGATTTCGGAAAAACATGGAAGCCAATCGGAAATGATTTACCATTCGAGCCAATTAATGTGGTGAAGGAAGACCCGAAGAATGAAAACATTATTTATGTGGGAACTGATAATGGATTGTATGTATCACTCAATCGCGGAAAAAGTTTTATGGCAATGAATGGCGCGTTGCCGAGAGTGGCGATTCATGACATTGCGATTCAAACCGCAGCAAATGAAATTGTGCTCGGCACTCACGGTCGCTCACTTTACAAAGCGAAGTTGGATTTGATTCAGCAACTGACCGACAGTGTGGTGAGTGAAAATATTCATTCGTTCGCGCTCAACGACATTAACTACATTAAAAATCTCGGGAAGAAATTTTCTTCGTTTTACGAACCGATGCAAATGAAAATCTCTATTCCGTTTTATGTGAAGCAAAAAGGAATTACCAC
Source organism: Chitinophagaceae bacterium (assembly GCA_023251195.1). Lineage (GTDB taxonomy): Bacteria > Bacteroidota > Bacteroidia > Chitinophagales > UBA10324 > UBA10324. The sequence continues at coordinate 9,669 of JAHEZG010000063.1, forward strand.
TCTTCAGATAAAAACAGACAGCAACATTGTAGTTGCAACTTTGAAAGACACGAGCGAAGCCGGAATCAATTTCGCGTTATACAATTTGGCAGTTGATGCAAATGCAATTGATGTATTTAAAAATTCGCTGAGCACAAAAGACAAAAACATTTTTGTGAAAGCAGATGATGGAAATTATTATCTCACACCCGGCAAGTACACCATTCAATTTACAACTGCTGATGGTGTAACAGCTAAAACTTCTTTCACCATAAAGAAGAAGGAGAAGAAAGAAAAAACGGAGGAGAGAGAAGTGGAGGGGATATAAAAATCTTTTCTATCTTGCTCAAACAAATTTTTGTTTATGAATACATATCCTGAATATTTTACAGTGAAGCATTGGGCGGAAGAAGACCAGCCACGCGAAAAATTATTGCTGAAAGGAAAGCAAGCACTGAGCGATGCGGAATTGATTGCCATACTACTTCGCACCGGAGTGAAGAATGAACCTGTTACAGAAGTATCAAAAAAAATACTGAATGCTGTTGGCAATGATTTGAATAAACTCGGAAAACTTTCGGTGCAGGAACTGGTCGAAAAAAATATTAAAGGCATCGGCGAAACAAAGGCCATCACATTAGTTGCTGCACTGGAACTCGGAAGGCGCCGACAAAAATCGGAAGCGCTGGAGTTAAATAAAGTAACCGCAAGTCGTGATGTGTTCAACTTCATGCAACCGACAATCGGCGAGCTGGCGCACGAAGAATTTCATGTGCTGTTTATGAATCGTGCGAATAAAATTATTCAGAGCGAACGAATCAGCGCCGGTGGAATTACCGGAACTGTTGCTGATTCAAGAATCATTTTCAATTACGCCATTCGCTACAATGCGGTGTCAATTATTCTGTGTCACAATCATCCGTCAGGAAATTTAAAACCAAGTCAGGAGGATATTGATATGACAAAGAAAACTGTGGAAGCCGGAAAAATGCTCGACATAAAAGTGCTCGACCACATCATTGTTTCCGAAAAAGGATATTACAGTTTTGCAGACGAAGGATTAATAAGCTTTTGAATTTATTTCCTGATTGATATAAAAAAACAAACCCCGATTCTTGCGAATCAGGGTTTGTTTTGTAAAAAAATTTTTTCAAAAAAACTACTTTGGAGTAGTGCCCAGATTTTGTTTTACTGAAGCATCTTTTTCAACTTCAACTTTCTTTTTGTCATTTTTTACAGAAGTGGTTTTTGTTGTACCGGTGCTGCTTGCGCCTGAACAACATGCTGATGTTGTGCCTTTCTTCTGGCAACAAGTTGGATTTTCTTTAGTTTGTGTGCAAGTGCTTGTTGTGGTTACCGTTTTTTTATCATCTGTTGAATTTACGGTTGTTGTTGTCGGAGTTTGTTGAGTGGTTACTGTTTCCTGTTTTTGTTTATCAGTACTTACAGCGGTTTGTGCCTTTGAAATTCCGATCTGAATAAAGCAAAGTGCTACTACGAGATAAAAAAGTTTTTTCATGATTTATTGTTTTTGTTTATTTCAAATCAAATGTAAAGCAATTTGGTTCAGATTTCACAATATTATTTTTTAAAGCGGGCTATAATGGTTTCGCCTCCTTTTACCGGTTGCTGAAGTTGAATTTCAATGACAGAATCAACAGGAAGAAACAGATCAACACGCGAACCGAATTTTATAAAACCCATTTCATGACTTTGCTTAACCGTTTCGCCACCATTCAGATAGCAAACAATTTTACGGGCAACCTTACCGGCTATCTGGCGGAAGAGAATTGAGTTGGTTCCATTATTTATTACAACAGTATTCCGCTCGTTTTCAGTTGAAGATTTCGGATGCCATGCAACTAAATATTTTCCGGGATGATACTTTACATATTCTACTAAACCTTTTATCGGATTGCGGTTGATGTGTACATTGGCCGGTGACATGAATATTGAAATCTGAATTCTTTTATCTTTAAAATATTCCGTTTCTGTGGTTTCTTCAATCACAACAACTTTGCCATCGCATGGTGAAAAAACAGCTTCATCATTTAACATCAGGTTTCTTTTTGGATTGCGGAAAAAAGAGGCAACCATCAAAAAGAAAATTACTGAAGCACCAACCAAAATTACATGAAGGATAAAATCATTGCTTATTCCGAAAAAAATACCAAGGTTTAGAATAACAAGTGTAATTGCAAGTAAGCTGAGTGTAATAAATCCTTCTTTATGAATGTACATGAATGTTTATTTATCGGCAAAATTAAATGAAGAATACCGCTTTAAAATAAACCGGTATTTATTTAAGGGCTACTTTAAAAACAAGTAAGCAAAAACAAATGGAATACAGAAAATGAACGCATCGAACCGGTCTAAGAAACCACCGTGTCCGGGCATAATGCTGCCAGAATCTTTTATTCCGAGATTTCTTTTAATCATGCTTTCAAATAAATCACCAATGGTTCCAACTGTGGAAGCAATGAATGCAATTACAATCCAATCCTGTAACCGAATGGTGTTAAGCCACATCGAAAGCAACCAGGCGGTCACGATGGCCATAATCATTCCGCCAAAAAATCCTTCCCAGCTTTTCTTGGGCGAAATGGCCGGGAATATTTTATGTTTTCCAATAAGTGACCCCGTGATATAAGCGAAGGTATCGTTTGCCCAAATGAGCAGAAGAAGACCAAGAACTGAATTTACATTTCCCGGAAACCACGGCCAATGAACATTTGACTGGAGAAAAAGCAAAAGGTGCAGCAAACCCAGAGGAATTGAGATATAAAAAATTCCCAATAGATTCAAAGCAGTATTCTGAAAATTGCGATTTGGACCAGAAAAAAACTCAAGACTAACCATTAAAAAAAGCAGTGGCACTGCAAGTACAAAGTATCCGGCCAAAAAAATATCGTAAACCGGAATGGTAAAAAATAAAAAAGCAATCATTCCGACAATAGTTGAAACGATTCGAAAAGTTTTTTTCTTGTTTTCAGGATAAGTTTGAATGGCACTGATGATGCCGAAATATTCCCATAAACAACCAAAGCATATAACCGAAGTTAATGCTATAAAACTATATTGATTCCACAACAAACCTGCAAGCATTATGGCCCCAAATACAATGGCGCTAAATGTTCGGGTGGCAAAAACTTTTTTATCCATATTTATTATCGGGGAAAATGTTATCCGGAATTATTTCTGGTTCCGGTTCTTTCTCAATCACTCGATTACGATAAACAATTATAAGCAAGCCAAACATCATTATCGAAAATATTATGGTGATGTACCAAGGCATGCTTTCATCCTGTTGTGCATTGTACGAAATCAATCCGCTCTGAAAAAGATAAACCATTACTACCTGCGAAGCATTGTTGATGAAGTGAGCACCAATGTTCACCCACAAACTGTTTCCCCACACAAATAAATATCCGAGCAGTGCACCAAGAAAAACACGGGGTATAAATCCATAAAAATCGAGATGAATAAAACTGAATAAAACCGCTGTTAACCAAACTGAAACATGAATGTTCC
>JAHEZG010000064.1:0-8701 GCA_023251195.1 Chitinophagaceae bacterium
TAATCTGATTGAATCAGCAACACCTGCAAACTCTTCGCTCACTGTATCAAATGGTCAATCACAAACATTTAATGCAAATGTTGTTGCACCCATACCAAATTCATTATACATCACCTGGAAATTGGATAATAATGTCGGAGCCATAAACACAACAACATATACAGTTATTGGAACAAATCTTTCAACAGGAACTCATACTTTAATTTTAACTGTAAGCGACTCCAGTTATTTATCAAAGAAACAAATGGCGCAATACACAACAGTATGGACCATTACAAAAACCGGAACTACTGTTACACTCAATCCATTTAATCCGGTTTGTTCAAACGCAACAGAATTTTTACTGACAGGCGGAAGCCCATCAGGTGGAACATTCAGTGGCCCGGGAGTAACGAACGGATATTTTTTTCCAGCTCAAGCCGGAGCAGGAATACATACTATCACATACACCTACAGTGGTTCATCAGCCACGCAACCATTAACTGTTAATGCGCAACCGAATGTTACAGTTTCAGCCAACGCAACAATATGTGTTGGTTCATCCACTAATTTAATTGCAAGTGGTGCCACAACTTATTCATGGTCGCCATCAATTGGATTGAATGCGACCCTTGGTGCAAGTGTAATAGCATCGCCAACTTCCAATCAGGCATATACTGTTGTTGGCAATACAAATGGGTGTACAAAAAGTCAAACCGTTTTTGTGTTTGTTAATTCGCTACCAACTGTGAATGTTAACGGAGCAGCCTCAATTTGCAAAGGAAGCAATACCGTATTAACCGCAAGTGGTGCAACAACTTATTCGTGGTCGCCATCAGCAGGTTTAAATTCTTCAACCGGTACGAGTGTAACAGCATCACCTACAACAACAACTTCATACACAATCACCGGAAGCAATAATGGATGCACAGCAACCGCAACAAAAATTTTAACTGTAAAAACTACTCCAATAATTTCTTCAACCACAACTCCAACCTCGTGTCCAACAACAAGCGACGGAATAATTGATGTTTCTATTTCACCATCAGGTCAAACGCTTTTTTATTCTTGGTCGAATGGAAATACTACTCAAGACCTTCAGAATATTTCAGCAGGAAATTATTCAGTATCCGTTTCAAATTCATTAGGATGTTCAGCATTAAAAAACAGTTCGGTTCTTGCTCCATCGTGCAATGGTGTTTCAGGAATTTCAATTTCAAATATCAATTCATCAGCAGCCACCATTAACTGGAATGCAAATTCATGTGCATCATTCATCAAGCTGAGACGAAAAGCAACCACAGAAACAATCTGGAAATATGCTGAACTGGATGGAACATACATTTCAAAATCATACAGCAATTTACAACCTGGAAAAACTTACGAAGTGCAAGTGATGAGTTATTGCAACACCAACAAAACAGATTCATCCGGATATTCAACTTCTTATTATTTCACCACCACAAGTAACTGTCTTGCTCCAACAGGGCTAAGTGCAGCCAATGTATCTTCTACCTCTGCAACTTTAATGTGGAGCTCAACCGGAAATTCATATTTCAATAAAGTTAAATACAGAATTGCAGGCGGCACATGGAGTTTTGTGAATGTACCAGGTAGTTTAAATCAATTTACGCTGAACAATCTTTTACCAAGCACCACTTATCAGTGGATTATGAAATCAGTTTGTGATTCATTGTCTTCAGATTATTCTTCGTTTACTTCTTACCAGTATTTTACTACTGCTTCAGTTACAAAAATGGAAGAGAATGAAAAAAGTATTTCATCTTCCTGGAAAATTTACCCCAACCCGACAAGCGATAAAATTATGTTGAGCAATGGTTTTTATTCAGAAGGAAAAACAATTTTAATTGTAAGCGATGTATTGGGAAAAGAATTATTCCGCAAAACAATTGCTGAATCAACTTCATTAAATACTGAATTGGATTTATCAGCTTATTCGGCAGGAACATACTTGTTGGAAATAAAATCTCAGGAAGGGAATTACATCAGTAAAATAATTAAGCAATAGCTTACTTCATTTCAATCGGATTGAAGTTGTATCCTTCATCCTTCAGAAAATTTAATACACGGGGCAATGCATATTTTAACCGTGGCTCGGCCTTCACGCTGTCGTGAAATACGATGATTGAACCAGGCTCGGTATTATTCAATACATTTTTAACAACTTTTTCTTTCGGCAATTCAGTATCAAAATCGCCACTCAATACATCCCACATAATAATCCGGAAACGATTGCCTAACCGGCGCGCTTGTGCACGGGTAATGCGACCATAAGGCGGGCGAAATAAATTACTCGGTACAGTTTCACCACACTTTAATGCGCTCTTGGTATAAGAAGGTAAAGTTGTTCTCCATCCATTCAAGTGAGTGAAAGTGTGATTGCCGATAGAATGACCTTCAGCTAAAATCCGTTCCACCAACTCAGGATGATTCACTGCATTTTTTCCAACTAAAAAGAATGTGGCTTTTGCTTCAAATTTTTTTAAAGTATCAAGCACCCAATCAGTAACTCCCGGAGTCGGGCCATCATCAAAGGTGAGGAAGGCAGATTTTTCAGCCACAGGAATATTCCATACCTGCTGCGGAAACAATGATTTAAGGAGAGTAGGGGTTTTTATGAAATACACTTTCGGAAATTCAAGAGCATAGACTGTGGTATTAATGAATAAGTTGCATGGCTGAAATTTATTTTGTTGCACTACATTTATCAGAGCAAAAATCTTCAGTTATGAAAAAGGATTCGTTTGAAAAGAAATTAGCCGGTTATTTAACCCTCTCGGCTGCTTACTTGGCTGCACATCCTGTTGATGCAAATGCGCAGATACTTTATACTGATGTGAATCCGGATGTCGTTATTCATAATTCATTTTTCAATCTGGATTTGAATAATGATGGAGTGAATGATTATAAATTGCAGGATATTAGCCCAACAACCTCCAACTCTTGTTATCAGCATAATTGGTTTGAAAAAGCAAATTGTCTTGGGCAAAATAAATTAGTTGGAAATTGTTATGCCGCATCCTGGGGTGGTTCCTATGGATATTTTGCAAGTAATTTATTACAGGGGAATTTGATTTCTTCAGGACAAACATTTTTGACTAAACCAATCCTTGAAAAATATCATTCATGGTATTGTTATGGAAGTGGAGTTTATAATACATCAACCGGAATATTTTGTGTATCAGGTATTGACAGATTTGTTGGAATGAAAGTTATTAATGCCGGCAATTCTTATTATGCATGGATGCGACTTGATGTAACAAAGGGATCAATAGTTTTAAAAGATTATGCAATCAATCTAACTCCGAATGCACAAATAGCAGCAGGCTATATTCCAACTTGCCCCAAACCTGTAAACCTAAGTTCAATTAGTATTAATAATCATTCTCAAAAATTACAATGGACTATACAAGGAACTTCAATTGGATATAAAGTAAGAGTCAGAAAAACCGGAACAACCGTTTGGTCAAACATTGTGGTTAACAGCAATATTGGATTCAAACAAATTTATGGACTCACACCAAACACAAGTTATGAATGGCAAGTAAGAAGTGTTTGTCAGCAAACTCCATTGGTACAAAGCAATTTTACAACACTGCAAACTTTCACTACTCCGTTGCGATTAGAAGATGAAAGTTCGGATGCAAATGTAACAGAAACACAAAATGAATTATTCATTTATCCGAATCCTGCAACCAATGAACTGTTCATGATTACTGATGAAACAGGAGTTTATGAAATGAAAATCATAAACATGATTGGTCAGATAGTAATTTCAGAAAAAATAAATCTGCTGCAGGAACAAAGCATTATCGTAAACATCAGTAAACTACCATCAGGAACTTATCAGGCAGTTGTAACTGGCAATAATGGAAATCAGATTGGAAGATTTGTGAAAGAATAAAAGACGGTAGAGTGAGAAGGAATCAGGAAGAATTTTTTTTAATAAAATCTCTGTGTTCTCCGTGAACTTCTCTGTATTCTCTCTGTGCGAAATACAGGGTGTCAAACCAATTTAGCAGGCGGCTCCATCACATGCCCACAGTTTTTGCAGGTGCGCAAATCAATGCTGCCATAAAATTTATCGAAGATTGCTCCGAAATCTTTTTCAATATCTTTCAGTTCAAAATATTCTTCATAGAGTTTGTTGTTGCATTTTTCGCAAAACCAGTTCAACCCGTCTTTTTCGTGATTGTGTTTTTTGTGTTCAATCACTAAACCAATGGTGCTTGGTCCGCGGCGCGGTTGGTGTGGAGTGCGCGGAGGCAGCATAAAAATTTCTCCTTCGTTGATGGGTATGTCAACCGCTTTTCCATCTTCCTGAATGCCGACCACAATGTTTCCTTCCAACTGATAATAAAATTCTTCGCCTTCGTTGAAGTGATAATCCTTCCGCGAGTTCGGTCCGCCAACCACCATGATAATGAAGTCAGCATCTTTGTAAACAACCTTGTTTCCAACGGGTGGTTTCAGCAAGTGACGGTTATCATCAATCCACTTTTTAAAATTGAAAGCTCTTTGAATGGGCATGAGAATTATTTTAATCAGACCGCGTTGGTTTTTAAAACCGACGCGGTCTTAGGTTCGAAAAAAATTTTCTTAGGACGAATCTATTTGCTTCTGACGAAAAACTATCAACTTCGCCTCAAGAAATTTTGAATATGGATTTTTCACTCAAAGGAAAAAATGCACTCGTGTGCGGAAGCAGTAAGGGAATCGGGAAAGCAATTGCGATTGCTTTATCGGAACTCGGCGCAACTGTTACACTCGTGGCGCGCAACGAAGACAAACTGATTGCCACCAAAAAAGAATTGAATACCGATGCGGGTCAGGAGCATAATATTCTGCTGTGCGATTTCAGTAAGCCGGCAGAGTTGAAAGAAATTATTCAATACCACCTGAAAAATTATTCGTACCAGATTCTGATAAACAATACCGGCGGACCACCGGCAGGAAATATTTCGGATGCGAAGGAAGAACAGTTCATCAGCGCGTTTCAAAATCATTTGCTCTGCAATCACATTCTGGCAATGGCATTAATTCCCGGCATGAAACAATCGGGGTACGGAAGAATTGTGAATGTGATTTCCACCTCTGTAAAAATTCCGATTAAAGGGTTAGGTGTTTCAAATACTATTCGCGCCGCAGTTGCCAACTGGTCGAAAACTTTATCCGGCGAGTTGGCTCCGTTCGGAATTACTGTGAATAATATTTTGCCCGGTGCAACAAAAACTGAACGGCTCGAAGAAATAATCCGCAACCGAGCAAGCAATTTAAAAGTGGATGAAGAAAAAATTGAAGAAGAAATGTTAGCCGAAATTCCGATGGCGCGATTTGCTGTTCCTGCGGAAGTTGCTGCTGCTGCTGCTTTCCTTGCATCACCCGCCGCATCGTACATAACGGGAATAAATATTCCGGTTGATGGTGGAAGAACCGGATCATTGTAAAACGATTTTGAAATGAAAATTCTGAACTACATAAACGGAGAACTGAAAGAACCCATTGGCAATTCGTGGATTGATAATTACGAACCTGCAACAGGAGAAATTTATTCTCAGATAGCCGATAGTGATTTGCGCGATGTGGAACTCGCAGTTGCTTCTGCTGAAAATGCTTTTGAAGGTTGGTGTAATACTCCTGCAGAAGAGCGCGCAAAAATTTTATTGCGCATTGCTGATATCATTGACAGCAAATTAGATTTTTTATCAGAAGCAGAAAGTCGTGATAATGGTAAGCCGATAAAACTTGCGTCAGTCGTTGACATACCAAGAGCCGGAAGCAATTTCAGATTCTTCGCTACTGCCGCTTTGCAATTTCCAAGTGAAGCACACATCACCGAAAACACAGCGGTGAATTATACCATTCGCCAACCGATAGGAATTGTTGGCTGCATTTCGCCGTGGAATCTTCCGTTGTATTTATTCACCTGGAAAATTGCACCAGCACTCGCCGCCGGAAATTGTGTGATTGCAAAACCATCAGAAATAACTCCGCTCACGGCTTTTGAGTTGTCGAAGATTTGCATTGAAGCCGGATTACCTGCCGGAGTTTTAAATATTGTTCATGGCAACGGACCACGATGCGGAGCCGAAATTGTGAAGCATCCGAAAGTGAAAGCCATTTCATTTACGGGAAGCACACGCGCCGGAAAAGAAATTGCAAGTGTAACAGCGCCGATGTTTAAAAAAGTTTCGCTGGAGTTAGGCGGAAAAAATCCAAACATCATTTTCGCTGATTGCGATTTTGAAAAAATGATTCACACCACCATCAATTCTTCATTCAGCAATCAGGGAGAAATTTGTTTGTGTGGTTCGCGCATTCTGATTGAGCGAAGCATTTATGAAAAATTCAAAACAAGATTTGTTGAGGAAACTGCAAAATTGAAAGTCGGCGACCCGAATGAAAAAGGAGTTCGACTCGGTGCAATTGTTTCGAAAGTTCATTTTGAAAAAATTATGTACCACATCAACCTCGCAAAAGAGGAAGGAGGAAAAATTTTATTCGGCGGAGAACAAGTGAAGTTAGTTGGACGATGTAAGAATGGTTTGTTCATTCAACCAACTATTATCGAAGGACTGAAACAAAATTGCAGAACTAATCAGGAAGAAATTTTCGGACCTGTTGTTACACTTCAACCATTCGATACTGAAGAAGAAGCATTGCAATTAGCCAACGAATCTTCATACGGATTATCGGCAACCATCTGGACAGAAAATCTGAATCGCGCCCACAGGGTTGCTGCAAAAGTGCAAAGTGGAATCATCTGGATTAACTGCTGGCTCTTTCGCGATTTAAGAACTCCATTCGGCGGAATGAAAAATTCCGGAGTTGGTCGCGAAGGTGGAAATGAAGCTATGCGATTTTTTACTGAACCGAAAAATGTTTGCATTAAGTTTTAGTTCATTGGTTTATTTGTTCATTCGTTCATTTGTAAGTTTCTGTTTATTTGTAAATTCAAAATCAAAAAAAATGAAATACACTCTTGAAAACTTGGATGTATATAATCTTGCAGAATCTTTTTCTGATAAGATTTGGAATGAAGTTATTCAATGGAAATATTTTGAAAAAGATACAGTCGGTAAACAATGGGTACGAGCAGCTGATTCCATTTCAGCAAACATTGCTGAGGGTTATGGAAGATTTACTTTTAAAGAAGACAAAAGATTTCTACACATCAGTCGCGGGTCATTGTTGGAATCAAAATCATGGTTGAGTAAAGCGGGCAGAAGGAATTTGATTTCTAAAGAAGTGTTTGATAATCTCTTTCTGGAAATAGAAGTATTGCATCAAAAATTAAATGGCTATATAAATTTTGTTGAAAAGGGTAACGCAAAATCTGCAAACCAGACAAGCACAAATGAACCAATAAACCAATGAACAAATTCTCTACTGATAAAGCACCTAAAGCTGTTGGTTTATATCCTCACTCTCGCAGAGTTGGAAATCTTTTATTTCTCTCCGGCATCGGCTCTCGCGAAGCTGGGACAAATAATATTCCCGGCAACGAGTATGATGAAAATAAAAAGTTAGTGAAGTATGATATTGCTGCGCAGTGTCATTCTGTTTTCAAAAATGTGCGAACAGTTTTAGAAGAAAGCGGAAGCAGTTGGGATAAGCTGATTGATGTAACAGTTTTTCTCACGAACATGAAAGATGACTTTGAAACTTACAATAAAATTTATGCAGAGTATTTCAAAGACAATCAACCTTGTCGCACCACTGTTGAAATAAAATCTTTGCCCACTCCGATTGCTATTGAGTTGAAGTGTATCGCAACAATCTGAGCCATGAAAATATCTGAGCCGAAAAAACTTGTAAGACATTTTATTGTCAATTTAATTTTATGGGGAATAATTTTTCCATTAATAACTACTGAAACCCCATTGACTAAAAAAATATTTATGTGTTCGGCGATGGTAATTTCAATGACAATATGGAATTATTTTTCGATGGAAAATGATTTGATTTCTTCCATTCAAAAAATTTATTCAAAAAAGAAAATCAAGAAAGAGGGTAAATAATTTATTGATGACTGAAAAAAAAAAGAAAGCACCATTAAATTATGCGGAGGGTTTAGTAAAAGCCCGCCGATGGTGTGCATTGCAGGAGCGCAGTCATAACGAAGTGAAAGAAAAATTATTTACTTACGAAGTTCCTTACAGAGATATTCAGTTAATCATTTCTGAATTAATCGGCGAAGGATTTTTAAGTGAAGAACGATTTGCAAAAGCTTATGCCGGCGGAAAATTCAGAATAAAACATTGGGGGAAAAACAAAATCACTCAGCAGTTACAACGCAAAGGAGTTTCAGAAAAAAATATTGAAACAGGCCTGAAAGAGATTGAAGAAAAAGATTATCGCACTACCATAAAAAAACTGATTCAGAAAAAACTTGCATCAGTAAAAGAGTTGAATGATTTTCAGAAAAAAGGAAAACTCGCTCAGTACTTAATGACGAAAGGATATGAAGCAGAATTGGTTTGGAATATTTTGAATGACTTGATAGAATAATTTTACCGCAGAGACGCAAAGGCGCAGAGAAATTATTTATTGAGATTGTATTCCATCATCAAATCATCAAATTCCCAAATCATCAAATTGGTATTCACAGCCATTTCTTTTTCCTGAAATAATAAATCATTCCAATGGCAATGCCTGCCATAACAATCATGATTAATTGATAGCCATACTTCCAATGCAA
>JAHEZG010000064.1:8711-13145 GCA_023251195.1 Chitinophagaceae bacterium
GAAGTTCATTCCGTAAATACCAACAATAAAAGTGAGCGGCATAAAAATAGTGGAGATGATGGTGAGCACTTTCATCACATCGTTCATCTTAAAACTCTGCACCGAAAAATTTACATCGAGCACACTCGCTAATGTATCGCGGTATGATTCCACCGAATCAATTACCTGAACAGTGTGGTCGTACAGGTCGCGGTAAAACAAAAGTGTTTCGGGTTTTATTTCTTTCACTTCTCCGCGCAATAAAGTATTAATCACTTCGCGAAGGGGCCAGATAGTTTTTCTCAACAGAATTAATTCGCGGCGCAGGTAACTGATGTCGCGGATAAATTTTGTGTCCATTTTGGTGAGGGCGCTGTCTTCAATTTCTTCCACACGCTCTCCCATTTTTTCCATGATGACAAAATAATTGTCAATTACTTTATCCATTAAAGCATAAGCGAGGTAATCGGTTCCGTACTTGCGAATGCGCGAATCAGGATTGCGAACACGATTGCGCACCGAGTCGAAAATATCGCCGATGTTTTCCTGAAACGAAATCAGATAATTTTTTCCGACAATCAGCGAGAGTTGCTCCACTTCAACATTTTTTGTTTTATTGTTGTAGTCGAGCATTTTAAAAACAATGAAGTTGTATCCCTTGCCTTCTTCCACTTTTGGTCGCTGTTCGGTGTTCACTATATCTTCGAGAAACAGCGGATGAATATTAAATCCTGCTCCGATTTTATCTACCACATCGGTGTGATGAATGCCATCAATATTTATCCATGTAACAGTTTCGGTTTCTTTAAAAGCAAAACAATCTTTCAGGTCTTTCACTTCGCGCTCCACATAATTTTCAGCATCGTAATCAATTACGGTGATGCGAACAGGTGCAGCACTTTCTTTGCCAATATACACCAATCTGCCGGGAGGCAATCCTGTTTTGCTCGTGGCGTGCGACTTTTCTTTAATTCTGTTTGTGATGTTTTGCATCCGAACAAAAATAATTATTGGTTCATTAGTTCATTGGTTCATCTGTTTGTTTGCGAACAACGAATTGTCAGCAACTTAAGAGTAATTTATATAGATTAAATTTGCCGCAACAACTAAACGATGGAAACAACAGAACTAGTACCTACAAATGTTTATACCGAAATGACTCCGAATCCGGAGACCATGAAATTTGTAACCGATAAAATTTTAGTGCTCGATAATTACATTGAGTTCAAGGATATTGAATCAGCAAAAGTTTCTCCGCTTGCGATGGAATTATTTTCATTTCCGTTTGTGAAAGGAGTTTTCTTCATGAACAATTTTGTGACTGTTACAAAAGATTCGAATACCGAGTGGATGGACATTAATACTTCGCTCAAAGATTTTATCAAGCAATATTTCGACGAAGGAAAACCAATTTTCGAAAAAGGATTTAAGCCAACACCAAGTGCAGAAATAAAATCTGACCCCGTAGCTTCTTCTGATACTGAAATTGTTTCGAAGATTAAAGAGATGCTCGAAACTTATATTAAGCCCGCAGTGGAAATGGATGGCGGTGCTATTCAATTCAAATCTTATAATGCAGGAAAAGTATCATTACTGTTACAGGGAAGTTGCAGCGGGTGTCCGTCATCAACCATCACACTGAAAGCAGGTATCGAAGGATTATTAAAGCGAATGGTGCCTGAAGTAACTGAAGTGGTTGCGGAAAACGAATAAATTCAGTTAGAAAATAGTTTTGAGTTTTTTTGTTTCGGGTTTCGGGTTGTTTGATTCGAATTATTAACTCGTAACAACAACTCGAAACTCTGAACCCGAAACCCGAAACCAAAAACTCGAAATCCGAAACTCTACCGAAGGTCATATTCAAGTGTAACAGTTATCGAAATTGTTTTCTCTTTTGAAGTGGTGTTATAACTTCCGCCATATTCATAATCTTCATTTGAGTTTTGTGCGGTGATTTGAAAAACACCCATGTACGATTGCACAAGATTCGATAATCCGCTTCCTGCACTTTGTGTAATTGTTTCGGCGCGCTTGCGTGCATCTTCAGTGGCAGCTTTCAGCAATTCAATTTTTATATCAGAAAGTTTGGTGCTGAAATACGATGGCTCGCTGCTGTAAAACTCAACGCCCTGATTTATCAACTCAGTTATCTCGCGCGAAATCTGTTCCACCTTGTCCACCTCTTTCGATTCGATAGAAACACTCTGCGTCAGTTCGTATCCCTTGAAAACAGTTTGCACCACATATCCCTTGTCGTTATAAATGCTTTCAAATTTTTTATCAATCGTGATGGACGAAAATTTAATTTCTTCTTTCTTCAATCCTTTTTCCTGCAAGTATGCATTCACCACATCCTGGTCTTTTTTCAGCAACTGATAAGCATTCGAAAGGTCATCCGATTTTTTACTGAACGAACCACTCCACACAATTAAATCGCTTGTAAAATTTCTATCCGCTTTACCTGTTACACGAATGGTTGATTTGTTCGAATCATTCAAGTGCGATTTCACCCAAGCACCCGAAAGTAAAAATGCGGTGACGATAATACATACACCGATGATGAGCGAACCAATGTGATTTTTCATAGTATGGTTTTAAACGAAAACAATTTAGTTTTCTGATATCACACCAATAGAATTTTCCTGTGGCTGTTCAATTTCTTTCAGCTTTGGTAATTCATCCGCCGAATTAATTCCGAAATAATTCATGAAGAACGGACTCACGGCATACAATATCGGGTGCCCCACCTGCTTGCTTCTTCCGCTGATGGAAATTAAATCTTTCTCCAATAATTTCTGAATCGAATAATCGCAATTCACCCCGCGGATAGATTCTATTTCGGGTTTGCCAATCGGTTGTTTGTAAGCAATAATCGAAAGCACTTCGAGCTGATTTGTGCTCAGTCGTTTGTTCAGTTTGCTCTTCAACATTTCAGCCACAGTGCCTGCATATTCATTCTTGGTCATGAACTGATAACCATTGGCAATGTGCACCACCTGAAACGGAAATTCATCGCCCGCATACTTCTGCACCAAATCATTCAGATGATTTTCAATTTCAAACTGAGTTACCTCCACGCCGGCAAGTTTGCTCAGGGTGGCTTGAATTTCATTTACTGTTACAGGTTGGTCTGCCGCAAACACCAATGCTTCAATATGCGACTTCAGTTGTTCTAACATTTAATTATTCGTTGTGCGGTAAAAGTCTTAATTCAATTACCCTTTCCCAACTTATCGTTATAAATTTTTATTAACAAGTAATTAACTTTTCAGATTTTGTTCTTCATGTTTTTTAAATATTAAAGTATAAATGCTGATTGATAAAAGCATTAAGAGCATCATGCGAACCGGAACCGTGTATCGAGATTGTATAACAAACGGAACATGAATGAGTCCATAGTAAATTATCAAAATCAAGATGGCATAAAATTTTTTGAAAAGTGATTTGTATTTATATAACGCAACCGGAATAAATATTAATGACAATAAAAATATAAATCCGGTGAGCAGTGTCGGTGCAACTGTTGTTAACTTTCCTGCTATTGAAGCCTGCTTGAATTTATTCATTTGAATTCCTGTAATCCAGAGGCGAAAGGCTGAATAAATTTTTGATTTTATTACATAAGCTTTGTCGTTAAGCATGTCTTTTTTAGTTACTTCCATTATTACTTTTTCCCGTTCTATGGTGTACCGGCTGCTGAAATTCATGGGCAATGGATTGTTTTCTTTGTGCTTTAACGAGTCTTGTATGCGATCGTTTTTAGTCATGTATTTTGCACAACTGGAATCAATATAATCCCACTCTTTATTAAATTTTAAAATGTTTCCTTCTCTTTCTTCCGGCTTAATAAAAAGAATCGGCTCTTCAAAAAAGGTATTGCCGAAAGATCGGTCCTCGGTATAATCCGGGATTTTTTGAGCCCAATAGCCGGCATTCATCACTTCAGCGCCACCGGCCAATGATGTAATTTTAAAAACTCCATGATGAGCATAATTCCAAAACCCAAAAGGAAGCATGGACAATAGATAAACCACTATTAAAAGTGAGTTGTTAAGTATTTCAAAATTCTTCTTGTTAATTATCCAGTCGAAACAAAATTTAATAAACGGGAAAAACAGAAAAACAGGCCGAACCTGAAATATATATCCATACAAAAGTCCTAATAATATGAATTTATATTTTTTACTATTTGGAATTTTTATATCGATCCAAAATGCCAAAGTGATTAAGAATGCACAAACTATTTCAGTAAGATAATAGGGTGTAAAAATCACAATATTGATACTGATAAGTAAGAAACCAAGGAACAGGTTTTTTAAAACCAGCGATTTAAAATAATTATCAATAATTTTTAAAGTGAGATGTATGGTTAAGTAATAAAGAATTAACTGAACCAACTGAATAAATAGAACAGACGATGAAAAGAGCTTAAGAAAAGCAAGGAACAATGGGTAT
>JAHEZG010000383.1 GCA_023251195.1 Chitinophagaceae bacterium
AGAAATCACACAGGAATTTGTTCAATTGTAAACAATAATCTATTTCTAAAAATATTCAAGATAATTTTATCTTACAATCAATTTAAAACCTGTTCCATATAAATTTTGAATTTCAATATTGGAATCTTGTTTTAATAATTTTCTTAATCGTGTGATAAATACATCCATGCTATTGGCAATAAAATAATCGTCACTACCCCAAACCTTATTCATCAGGTATTGCCGGTGAATGAGCTCATTCTTTTTTTTACAAAACAGTTTCAATAGTTCTGTTTCTTTTGTTGACAAGGTCTTTTCTGTTTTATCAGGGAAAATCAATTTTCTTTCGTCTGTATTAAATCCGTAATTCCCAATTGCATAAAATAAAACTTTATCTTTTACCTCTACTTGTGAAGTGCGTTTCAACATCACATTTATTCGAAGCAAAAGTTCCGTAATGCTGAAAGGCTTTGTTATATAATCATCGCACCCGATTTCAAACCCCTTTATTTTGTCTAACTCCATTGAACGGGAAGTAAGAAAAACAATAGGCACATTTTCATTTACAGCCCTTATTTCTTTTGCAATCGAAAATCCATCTTTATTCGGAAGCATAATATCCAAAATGCACAGGCTAAATGGCTGTTGATTAAATTTTTTTAAACCATATTTACCATCATCACAAATCGTGACTGAAAATCCTTTTGACTCCAGATTCTCTTTTAATAGAAACCCAAGATTTTCATCGTCTTCCACAATCAATATTTTTGCTGATTGATCTGTTATCATACAATACTGTTTAAAGGAAGATAAATTTCAAACTCACTTCCTGTTCCCACATGACTTGTTAAATAAATTTTTCCGTGATGTGATTCAACAATTGATTTCACATATGATAATCCCAATCCAAATCCTTTAATAGTATGAACATTGCCATTGGGTTCTCGATAAAATTTATCAAAAACTCTTTTTTGTGCTTCCCTGCTTATGCCTTGTCCATTATCTCTGATGCTAAAGAATATCCCTTGACTATTACTTCTTGTACTGATGTTTATTTGAGCAGGTTTTCTTGAATACTTTATTGCGTTATCTACCAAGTTACTTATAACATTTATCAAGTGAGTTTCATCAGCAAAAACATATGGATTAGTTGCATTAAAGTCATAAGAAATTTCAACATTTTTAGAAGACACAGCCACATCAAATGACGATACAGCATTTTGAATGACCTGTTGTATATCAAGCAATTCAAATGAGAGATGAATTTTTTCCTTTTCAAAACGGGCAACTTGTAAAATTTTTTCGATGTTTTCCCTCAATCGCTCAGTTTCCTGACCTAAGATTTTTAAAACTTTATCATGACTTTTTGTTTCTGAGAAATCTTTCTCAGATAATGTTTCAAGAACAAGGGAAATATTAGCAAGCGGAGTTTTAAATTCATGAGTCATATTATTTACAAAATCGTTTTTCAGTTCAGATAACTTTCGTTGCTTGTAAACGATTCTTATAAAAATATAAAAAGAAATCAGAAGAATAACAATCACAAGTGCAGATAAAATAAGGACAGTTCTGATGCTCGTAAAAATCAAACGGTCGTTATTATCAAAATAAATTACCAAATCATAAGGCTGCGTAAAATACCGGTCATTGGTAAGTTGTTGCTTTAATGAGCTTTCATAAAATTTTTTGAGTAAAGAAGAATGACTGTTAAATTCAATCTGTTTTTTATCGGTATTTATATACGCAAAATGAAATTTGTCGGTAATAGAATATTCACCCAAATGGAATTTAAGAAGGGAATCAACTAAAACCGTATCGTATTTCTTATATATGGGATCGCTATCTGAAAGCTTTTCACGAAAATTATTAAAAGTAATTCCGGAATCAGACTTTAAATTTTGATTTTCAGAAGCGGTGCTATCCATAATAAAATTAAACCGGAAAACTGCTTCCATATTTAACAACTCACCAAATTGGATTCCTCTATAACTGAAAAGCTGGGTGTCAGCAGCAGATTCATACAATAATGAAAGGGTATCTGTTTCGGATATTTTCTCAGCAGAATTTTTCTCACCCCTTTTTGTACGAATCATTCTAAATACTTCACCTGGTTTTAATTGGCTTTTAGAAAACATAACAAAACAATTTATGTTTTCATTAGCTGTTGTAACTGTTTTTCTCATGGCATCCATCACATTTGAATTAAATGTTTTTTCACTTAGCTTAAATGAAGAATATGCCCAGAAGAATTGAACAACAATTAATAAGAGTAAGGCGCTGGAGACAAAGTAAATTGTCCATTTAATTTTTCTGAATTCCACAGCGCAAATATCTTTTAATTAGCCTCACAGGTATAAAATTTAAGTATGTTTTAAGTATTGTTTTGTTTTCGTTAATCAGTTTGTGTTTTATGTACCTATAAGTTTGCCCTATTAAAAAATAAAACAATAAAAATGAAAAAAACAATTGCATTGATTATTAATCTCACTTTCGTATTCATAAGCAATGGCTACTCTCAGTCATGGGTTCAAAAACAATCAACTATCGGTGCATTCAGAAGTGGCGCCATTACATGGGTCATTAATAATAAACTCTACTTGGTGGCAGGAGCACCCGGTCAAAATTTACAGGAGTATGATCCGATAGCGAATTCGTGGACAGTAAAGGCACCGGTACCTTGGACAGGATATAGATATTTAGGAGTGGGTTTTGTTATCAATGGAAATGGATATGTATGTATGGGTACAGATGGTTCCGGAACTTATTTCAATGAGTTATGGAAGTATGATCCTGTTGCAAATGGTTGGTCGGCCAAAGCACCTTGCCCAGGTGCGCCAAGAGTTTTAGGATTTGGTTTCAGCGTAGGTAACAATGCTTATGTTGGATTGGGTGGCGACGATTTTATTTTCTTTAATGATGTTTACGAATACAACTCAATAACTAATTCATGGGCTGCCAAAAATAATTTCCCTGGAGGATACCGTGCCCATGTTATCGGTACCAGTTTAGGTAATTATGGTTATGCCGGTGCAGGCGTTGAAGTAGATTTAGGTGGTAATTTTATTAATCACTCTGATTTTTATAAATATGATCCATCAATTGATTTCTGGACACAAGTTACTGATATTCCCGGTCCGGAAAGGTTATCAGCGATGAGTTTTTCTTCAAACTACCGGGTATATGCAGGGCTTGGCGGCGATAATCAAAACCCGGATGTCGGTACAAAATTTAGTGACCTCTACAGTTACAATCCTGTAACATCTTCATGGGACACTTTAACAAATTTTGGTTCTCCAAGATCAGAAGTCAGTGGCGCAGCATTAGGTGGTAAGA
>JAHEZG010000065.1 GCA_023251195.1 Chitinophagaceae bacterium
AAAAAAATAAAGCCCCTGATGAAATCAAGGGCTAAAAAGTTGACCGACTAGGTTTCGAACCTAGACTCTTCTGAACCAAAATCAGACGTGTTGCCAGTTACACCATCGGTCAATAAGGGCGCAAATGTATAAACTCATTTACTTTATGCAATAGCCCTGACCAAAATGAAAATTATAATTCCAGAAAATCATTTAATAATAAATACGAAAGAAATTCTAATCACCTCTTTTTCATGAAACTTTGATTGTTATTTTTGTCGCGAAAAGAAAAAATAAAAATGAAAAAAGCACTCTGGATTTTTGCCGCCATTCTTGGTTTCATCATCATAATGACTATCACTTTTCAACAGCTTGACTACAACGGTAGTTAGTCAATAATTATACTTTTCAGAAATCACCACTATCATTTAATGCGCACAATCGTTGCGATTGGCGGGGGCAGCATGATTGAAGGCGCCACCCGATCAATTGATGAGCATATTGTTAAATTAACCGGAAAGAAAAATCCGCGTGCGTTATTTATTCCAACTGCATCGAGTGATGACCCTTTGTATTGGGAAAATTTTCAGAAAGTTTATGGTGATAAATTGGGTTGCCGACCTGAAGCTTTATTTCTGTTAAAAAGGAAAGTTTCGAAAAAAGAAATTCACGATAAGATTGAAAGAGCCGACATCATATATGTAGGTGGTGGTAACACTTTAAAGATGATGCGCCGCTGGCGATTTTTGGGAGTTGATGTTTTATTGAAGAAAGCCTGGAACGGCGGAACCATAATGGCGGGAACAAGTGCCGGAGCAATATGCTGGTTTAAATTCGGACACAGCGATTCGATGTTTTATTATCATCCTGAAAAGTGGAATCACATTCGGGTGAAGGGTTTGGATTTAATTGACACTACTTTTTGTCCGCATTATTTAAAGGAGAAACGCGATGCACATTTCAGAAAAATGATTTTAAAAAAAGACGGAGTTGGAATTGCCTGCGATGATTGTTCAGCTATTGAAATCAGGAATACTGATTCGTATAAAATATTAACGAGCAGGAAAGATGCTCATGCCTTTAAAGTTTTTAAACAGAAAGGAAAAGTTATTCAACAAGTGATTGAAACTTCAAAAGAGTTTAAACCGCTTGCTGAAATAATTTGACCCTGTTAAATAAAAAGCGGCTCAGAAAACTCCAAGCCGTTTAATTCATTCTTTAAAACCTCTTTCTACCATTCATCCTTCTTAATCTTAACACTTGGTTGTTCCATTCTTGTTTTGAGTGAATTGGCAATGTTGGTCAGGTTTTCATCCACTGAAGTTAAAGTTGCGAAATGGTCTTCGGCAGCAGGGTCATTTTCATCAAAATATTTTTCAACCGGAACACTGGTTGCACCCTGAATCAGTACTTTTGTAATTTCATACTTGTATCGTCCCTCTTTAAACTGAATAGTTAAAGTGTAAATTATTCTTTCAGCAGTTTGTTGCGTTCCGTTTTTCAAAGTTCTTTTTGCATCAAATTTTCCTTTGCATACAATTTTCATGTTTATTGAATCCTGGACTTGTAATACAGAACTTGGAATCGGATAAAATTCTTTTATCCATGCAATAGCCCTTGCATACATTTCCTTTTGTGTTTCGCCTGTAGCATCAACAACTGCTGAATAACTTACTGTATTGGTTTCGGCATTCAGAGGTAAAACGGGAGCAACGGGTTTGTTTTTCTGTGCAAAAACGAATGATGGCACAACAAGCAATAAGAGAACGATGCGGAATTTTTTCATGATTTTATTTTAATTTTTCAGGTCTGTTCATTAAGAATCGTGCCACCAAAAATGTGTTATGTGCTTCAACTTTATTCAACCAACTTTTCAACAGACAAAGTGAATAAATAAAGCATCATCCATCATGCATTTCATTCGTTTTTAAAGAATGAAAAAACTACTTTTGAACACAATCATTAAAATCAGTTTTTAACAATAAAAACATGTTAGAAGAAGCAATTTTGGAAAAGAAAAAATCAAGTGAATACACAGCGGAGAACATACAGGTTCTCGAAGGTTTGGAAGCGGTGCGCATGCGCCCGGCAATGTATATCGGCGACATCGGTTTTCGCGGTTTACACCATTTAGTTTACGAAGTAGTTGATAATTCGATTGATGAAGCATTAGCGGGATATTGCAAAAATATTTTCGTCACCATCAACGAAGATAATTCCATCACGGTCTTGGATGATGGTCGTGGAATTCCAACCGGACATCACAAGGGCGAAAACAAAAGTGCGCTTGAAGTGGTGATGACTGTGTTGCATGCCGGAGGAAAATTTGATAAAGACACTTACAAAGTTTCCGGGGGATTGCATGGTGTGGGCGTGAGTTGCGTGAATGCGCTTTCAGAGCACCTGAAGGTTCGCGTTTTCCTTGGTGGAAAAGAATGGATGCAGGAATATGAAATCGGTAAACCATTGTATCCGGTTAAGATTGTTGGCGATGCTGATAAAACCGGAACCGAAGTCACCTTTAAGCCCGATGGTACTATTTTCAAAATTCTGGAATACAAATATGAAACTATCGCGACCCGTATGCGCGAATTGTCGTTTCTGAATCGTGGAATTGCTATTACACTTTCTGATAAAAGAAATATTGATGAGAACGGAACTATTTTCAGCGAGCGTTTCTATTCTGAATTAGGGTTGAAAGAATTTGTAAAATACCTTGATGGAACCCGCGAGGCAATGAATGCTGAACCGATTTACATGGAAGGTTCTAAGGACAATGTGATTGTGGAGGTGGCAATGCAGTACAACACCGGTTACACTGAAAATGTATTTTCTTATGTAAACAACATTAACACGGTTGAAGGCGGAACTCACATTGCAGGTTTCCGTCGCGCCATTACCCGCGTGTTTAAATCGTATGCGGATAAGAATAAATTATTAGAGAAATTAAATTTCGAAGTAACCGGCGATGATTTCCGTGAAGGATTAACTGCTGTTGTTTCATGCAAAGTTCCTGAACCGCAGTTTGAAGGTCAGACAAAATCGAAACTCGGTAATTCTGAAGTTACAGGAATTGTTGATTCTGCTGTCAGTGATTTTCTCACACACTTCCTCGAAGAAAATCCGAAGGAAGCGAAGATGATGGTGAACAAAGTTATTCTTTCGGCTACCGCGCGAAATGCTGCGCGTAAAGCGAGAGAACTGGTTCAACGCAAAAACGGAATGGCGGGAAGCGGATTGCCCGGTAAACTTGCCGACTGTTCAAATAACGATGCTTCTCAATGTGAAATTTATTTAGTCGAAGGAGATTCGGCAGGAGGTACTGCGAAGCAAGGTCGCAACCGTGCGTTTCAGGCGATACTTCCATTGCGCGGAAAAATTCTGAATGTGGAGAAAGCGATGGAGCACAAGATTTACGACAATGAGGAAATAAAAAATATTTTCACTGCACTTGGCGTGAGTATCGGAACGAAGGAAGATGACAAAGCATTGAACATTGATAAACTCCGCTATCATAAAATCATCATTATGACGGATGCGGATGTGGACGGTAGCCACATCACTACTTTGATTCTGACTTTCTTTTTCCGTTACATGAAACTGTTGATAGAGCGCGGACATATATATATAGCATCGCCCCCGCTTTACTTAGTGAAGAAAGGAAAAGAACAGGAATATTGCTGGAACGATGATGATCGCAAAGCCGCTGTGGCTCGCATTGGTGGAGGGAAAGATGATTCAGTTGGCATTCAGCGATACAAGGGTCTTGGAGAAATGAATGCGGAACAATTATGGTCAACCACCATGAATCCGGAAACACGCACTTTGAAACAAGTATCTATTGAAAGCGCCGCTGAGTCGGATCATATTTTTTCGATGCTGATGGGCGATGATGTGCCGCCACGCAGAGAATTTATTGAGAAGCATGCGAAGTATGCGAAGCTTGACATTTAATACAAGTTTGCAGTAGGCAGTTTACAGTTAGCAGTTTTTGCAACGATAATTTTCCTCTATGAAAAAATTATGTTCAGGATTCTTAGTTCTTAGTTTTTCACTCTTCACTCTAATTGTCACACTGAGTTCATCGAAGTGTATCGCGCAGTTGCCGATTGACAATAAACTGATTCCGGAAACTGTGAAGAAACATTTTGCGGAGCGGTTTCCAACTGCGGGTGCGGTGGTGTGGACACAACCTTCTCCAGGTTTTCTTGAAACTACTTTTCCATTAAATAAGCATAGTGTAACAGTTATGTATGCAATGGCGATGGGTGATTGGATAAGTACTGATACCAAATTGAAACCTGAAGAATTTCCTGCTGCTGCCATTACTTATCTGACCTCAAATACTTCAGGCGGAAAAATTACCGGCTACTATAAATCGGAAACCAGGAAAGGAATTGACTATTATTCCTTAGTAAGAAACACCGGCAGAATTTTCACCTACTCGTTTGATGCCGATGGAAATTTTGTGAGTAAGGTGGAGGAGGAATAATTTTTTTTATTTATCAATTTCTTCCATTAACTTTTTGAAATATTCCTTAAAAACTCCTTCTCCTGCGCCACTTCCACCGTACATAGTTACTGAATGATAATCTACAGGTAAATACAATATTTTACCTCCGCTCGCCTGAAAAATAGTCATCGGATACGAGCATCCATCTGCTCTTCCTCCATTGTATAAATAGCAAATGTTCTCATCTTGTTCAGCAATGGCTTTGTATATTTCTTTTGTTGGAACAAGTTTGAATTTATATTTATAAATCTCAGCAATTTTTTCAGAGGTTATATCATTGACTGAATTCTCGTCTATCAACAGAGTTTTTTCTTTTAATTGTTTTAAATTCTGTTGTTCAGTAAGAAAAGTCTGCACTTCCTCTTCTTTCTTCCCAGATAATTCAGGATGCGCTGCTATGGTTTCATTTTCCCATTGCCATTCCCGAATAATATTGGGAAGCATATTGATAATATCTTTATTTTTTGCAAGATAAAAATACTCAAAATCGGGATCTTCAATTTCAGCATACATTTCCTTGCTTATATAAGGGGCTCGTAAATTTAACATGGGCCTATAGTAAAAGTAAGTAGCATTAAATTGATAGTATCTCTTCCTGATGCCTTTGTAAACAAATTTTTTATCTGAAAATTGTTGAATGGAAAGCTTATCAATAGTGCATCCTTCGAGGTTGAGCGAACGAATTGGAATCAAAAAAATCCGCGAACTATTTTCGATATTTTCATTATAATCTTTAAACGAAATGAATTCATATTTAGTGTATGTCCAGTATTTTTCAAGTGCAGACTTAATGGTCTCATTATAGTGTGAAGTATCATCATCATCATTTAAAACCACTTGAATGGTTTTATCTTTTAAGTTCATTATGTTCCCATAATTGAATCTATAATCAGGAAATAAATTAGGAATTAATTGAGCTTTGGTCTGCAAGAAGAAAACTGTAAGGATTGAAATCGAAAGAATTATTTTTTTCATGTTCTGATTTTTTCTCGCAATGAAAATAAACTTCAATTTGATTATCAGGAAAAAGAATTCAGAAAATCTGAAACCTTAAATAATCTCAATTCTAAATTCTAAAATCTGAAATACTTTTACCGCATGAGCAAGAAATCATCTCCGCAAAATCAAACTGAAATTACCAACAGCGGGTTCAGCAATAATGCCCAACGCAACCGCGCCATAAATGACAAAGGTGAATTCAATGTAAAAAATTTCGGTCTGCCATTTTTCCGGTCTTACGAAATTTACAATCACCTTATCACCATGTCGTGGCGCAAATTCAGTTTGATGGTGTTCATCGGCTTCTTAATCATCAATTCAATTTTTGCAATCATCTATTATTTTATCGGCGCCAATCATTTTCCCGGATTAGATGCCTCTACCAAATCAAATAATTTTCTCGATGCATTTTTCTTCAGCGCGCAAACATTAACCACTGTTGGTTATGGCAGAATCAGTCCCACCGGATTTTGGGCGAGCGCTGTTGCGGCTATTGAATCGTTAATTGGTTTGTTATCGTTTGCGTTGGCTACCGGATTACTTTATGGGCGCTTCAGCCGACCGCAAGCAAAAATTTTGCACAGCGCCATTGCATTAATGGCTCCTTATAAAATCACACAAAGAGGTTTGATGTTCCGCATTGCCAACATGCGCCGCAATATTCTGAACGAAGTGGAAGCAAGTGTTACCATATCAATGATGGTAGATGAAACCAACGGACCCATCCGAAGATTTTATCCGCTGGATCTTGAAGTGAAAATGATTCGCTTCTTTCCGCTTTCATGGACTGTGGTTCATCCTATGGATGAAAAGAGCCCGATATATGGTTGGACAAAAGAAGATTTGGAAAAAGCAGATGTTGAAATATTAGTTTACCTCAAGGCTTACGACGAAACTTTTTCTCAGAATGTGCACACACGATTTTCGTATCGCTTTGATGAAATTATATGGGGTGCAAAATTTATCCGCAATTTCGAAATCAATCAGGCGGGCGGATTCACACATCACTACCTCGATCGCATTTCTGATTTTGAACATGCAACACTTCCGGAATTAATTACAACCGCTGATACTCAAACTGCGGATATCCTTTAATGCCCTGATCGTTATAAAATCCAATGAAGTGCAGTTTCCAGTAATAACCAGATTTATCTTTAATGATATAATTAATATTTTCAGAAACCTCGTAACTGGATGAAGAAAAAGAATAATGTTTCCAGTTGTAACCAATCACATCGCGATTTGATTTATAATTTAAATCTTTTGCAAAATCAAAATCAATATCAGAAAATGCCTTTGACGAATCAATCGCAACACTGTATCCTTCCGGATTAATCAGTACTCCATTCACCGGATAATGAATCATGCTTCCATTTGAATATAAAATGGTGCTGTACCTGGTAAATAAAATATCCCAGTTCGGTTTTATGGGTTCAGGATGAACAACTGTATTTCCATTCCGAATACTAAAATAGGAATAAGCAAAGCCAGGCTCTTTATCAAGAGTGATTTCGTGATAATCTGAATTATCAAGATTGGCATATTTAAATGTATATTGAAAATGATTTACTGTTTTGAAAACTATTTTTTTAAATCGCTCATAACTGTTTAAATCAGGTCCTAAATCAAGGAGATAAACTGCAGTGGCGCCTTCCTTTTCCTCCTCTCTTCCGGGTGTTGAAGTAAACGGAACATCAATTGTTGAAACCGGATCGTTGGGCGATAAATTAATCCAATCGCCTATGGCAGTTGAATCTTTGTTCCAACTGCTGGCATCCCATTTCCAATTGGCACCAGTAGTATCGTAAACAGAAGAAAAATTTGAACTGTTGGTATTAGCTGCAAATATCTGGTTACCGCTGTTTAGCCAGATGTGAAATCCGCTTAGCGTTGTTTCAAAAGCCAGGTCCCAACAGCGATGATCACTGGTGCTGCTTTCTTTTGTTGAAAGTTTATAATATATCTGATTATAATAATCAGGACCCATGGCCACCTGATCGGTTTGCACATCGCCGGGTGGAGTTAAAATAATGGGATCATCATTTTTAAAACACGATGAAAGAAAACTGACAGAAAAAATAAAAATTAAAAATCGGAAACGCAAAATCATTGACACAAAGTTAGATTCTATTTAGTAATAAATTTAAAGGCAAGTTTAAGGTAAGCAAATTGTCCGGTACTGTTTGGAACGGTGCCGCTGTTATCAGCATGAATGCCCCCGGCAATCGTACTGTTTATGTTCATCACATTCAGCAAATTTTTAACACCTGCCGAAATAATTATTCTCTTTTTTAAAAAACTTTTGTTTACACCACCATCCACCATGGTGTATGAACTTAAAAGTGTTTGATAAACCTGTAAGCTGTCGTTGAGGGCATAACCAGTAGTGGTTCCGGTGGCTTTCACTTGAATGTTCACTTGCATGTTCATTTTTTTAATTTCAAATGAAAGTTGCGAATTCCATTCGGGTGAATATGAAAACTGAGGAACATCAACTTGAGAAGCCGCAAGTGAATTATACAACCCGGTTAAGGAAAATCCGCTGTTGAAACTGAATGATTGATATTGATAATCGGCTTCAATGGAACCAACAATGGTTTGATAATTATTAATGTTGATATAAGTATAAAACAATTGTGAGGCATTGGTCAGCGCCAAAGTGATGATGTTGTGGATGTTGTTGTATGCAAAAGTTCCTTTGAGCTGCATTTGAGCCTGATCAATTTTTTTTGTGTAGTTGGCAGAAAACAAAAGGTGATGCGAATCTTCAGCTTTCAAATCGGCATTGCCATGAATGTTATGATTCACATCCACAAAATATAAATCCATTTCTTTTAACGAAGGTGCTCTGAAACCACGCGAATAACTTAATCGCAATGCCCAATATTTATCAGCATTGAAAACAAAATTCAATGAAGGAATAACAGGTTCAGCATACCGAGAGTTGTAGGCATATCGAAGTGCCGGTCGTAAAGTGAATTTATTTATTTTCCATTGCACACTTCCGAATGCTGCATAATCTTCTATTGACTGTTTGTGATTTAATAATTTTTGTCCGCTCCCATTTTCAATATTGATATCGTAACCGGTTAAGAAACTGAAATTATTAACTGAAAGAATTTTACTGATACTTCCTCTCAAAGCAAATGCAGTAAACAAAGTTGAATCCTGCATGCTTGCTAATGGAATTAATTCCTGTGTAAGTGAAACCAAATCTTTGCGATAAGTATTTCGAATGCGGCTGTAATTTGAATACGCATTGGTTAAATCTATTTTCAGGTTATGAGTTAGTCGAACTGACTGAAGCAAAGTAATGTTCCACCTGTTGGTAAAATAATATTCGTCGAAGGCATATGCTTCATAAGGATTAATGACCGGCACCCCTTTGTTTTGTGCAGTTTGATGAAAGTAATCTGCCTTTAATTGCATGTCAGTAAGCCTCGATTTCAGGCCATAGGCAAACCCGAAAAAATGTTGTTCATACGGTTTCCACTGTTGCCATCTTCCGGTATCGGGATGGCTGAACCCATCAAAAAAATTACGCCCGCCATTGGCGGAAAAATGATCGGCACCCAGTTTTACAAAAACGCTTCCATCAAAATTATATCGTCCATCGGTTTCATAATATGAATTGGCGTTTACTTCCTTATCATTGATAGAACTCTGCCGCGTAATAATGTTAATTAATCCACCAATTGCATCTGTTCCGTACATCGAACTCATGGGGCCTTCAACTAATTCAATCCGCTCTACATTCGAAAGTAAAATTTGCGAGAGGTCAATGTTTCCATTTTCTCTTCCGATTACCGGAACCCCGTCAATCAGAATTTTTATATTCTGACCATTCAATCCGTTTATGCTTAATCCGGTTCCGAGAATATTGTCTTCTGATAGCCGAATATTTAATTGTGTATTTAATAAATCAGCCAGACTGCCCGATTGCTTTGCTTCAATTTCTTTTGCATCAATCACACGAATGTTGTAAACCGATTTATCGCTTGTGGTCAAATTGTATTCTCCGGTTACAACCACCTCCTGCAAACTGTTTTCAGTTGGTGAAAGATTAATTGTAGTGTCACTTCCTATCAACTGAAATTTTATTTCATTGTATCCAATCAAATGAATGGTAACGAAACACGGTGGAGTGATAGGCAACTTTAATAATCCATCTTCATCAGTCACCCCAACAACTTGTTTGGTTTCTTTATTTTCAGCAACAACTACAACTCCCGTTAACGGTTGATGATTTAATGAATCAAAAATTTTTACAGTCGCTTGTTGTTGCGCAAAAGATTGCTCAACGCATACAAGCCACAATAGAAAAACTCCAATGGATTTGATTCTGTTCATCAACAATTTGTTTCACCAATTTTTTTTAACGGGCAATAATTAATTTAAGTACTTCTGAATTTTTAGTGCCTGACTCTTTAATGAAATAAATTCCATCGGCAAGCGATTCGTTTTTCAGAGGAATAATATTCATTCCTTGTTTCAATGAAGCGGATTGAATATTTACCAAGGCACCAACCGCATTGTAAATGCTGAAAGAAGCATTGCCTGATTTTTTTGCATCAATAACAAGTGATGAATTTCCATCAGTTGGATTCGGATAAATAGAAATTGAATTGATTGTTTCATTCATTGGAGAAATTCCTGTAACAACTAAATCTTTTTCGAAAAATATTTTACCGGTTGCACCTGTTGGAGCCGGTTCGGTAAATTGAATTTTCCATACATCGCCTGAATTTGATTTAATAAAATAAACAACATTGGCAGTAAGCACCCCTGAGCATTTCCAGTCGAAACCAATAGTTGAAATATTTGAATCGAGCTGGCTTTGATAGTTAGCGAAATCAACGGTAGAAAAATCAGCTCCATCGGCCTGTGCCACCACCACCTTTTTGTTTTGTAAAACACCGGTTACCGGAAAATAGCCCGTGGCCGGTATGCACCCTGCAATTAATACATCAGCGGTGTATCGCAAAAAGGTAATGTCCCAATCAGTTGATAGTGGTTCACGGTTAAAATCGGCTTGACTTGTTAATGAATAATAAGAAAAATTTTTACCTGTATAACTGCTGTATAAAATGGTGTCGGTTACATCGTTTGTATTGTCAAGGTTTGCTGATCTGATCATCCAGTTTCCGCTCGCATCTTTTTTTATTAACCACAATTTTTTGAATTCATAATTCGGATTTACACCGGTGCGAACTAAAAACAAAGAGTCGCCTACAATTTCGTGTGTAACATTATTATAATTTCCCCATCCATAATTCGGAAAACTTCCCATGTTCTGATTAAACGCACCTTGATTCCATGTGGTATCAGAATTATTTAAAGTT
This sequence comes from Chitinophagaceae bacterium, assembly GCA_023251195.1. Taxonomy (GTDB): domain Bacteria; phylum Bacteroidota; class Bacteroidia; order Chitinophagales; family UBA10324; genus UBA10324. Next base: position 10,834 of record JAHEZG010000065.1, read on the forward strand.
TGCCAATTTGCATATCCCGTAGTATCAATAACAGATGCAAATCCTGAAATATCAGTATTCGGAATGGCAAAAAGTGCAACACCCTGCGCCGAGTTAATGTAGGCACTTGCACCCATAAAGTAAGTGGTGAATGCCAAATCCCAATTGTTGTTTGGTGCATTTGAAACCTGCCCGTTTTGCATACTGTACCAGATTTGTTTGGCATAGCCGGGTTCCATAATTGCAGAATCGTAAACTGCGGTTTGGGCATAAATGCTTGCCGATGCAAGCAGAAAAACGGAAAGTGTAAACATTTTTTTCACTGGAAATTGTGGTTTTTTATCGGTGGCAAATTTATCAGACCATGTGCCGCTATAACTATAACTTTTATCATTGTCGGGGATTTTGACAAATAGGTGACAAATGAAAAAAACCAAGTGGCAGAAACTATAAAAACAAGATATTAGGAAAATGCTATTTCCTCAAAAGTGTAAACCCAAAAGTGGTTCCAACTCCAACCGTGCTTCTAACATTAATGGATTGATTGTGTGCCTCTATAATATGCTTTACAATTGACAATCCTAAGCCGGTGCCTCCAATATCGCGCGAGCGGCTTTTGTCGGCGCGGTAAAAGCGCTCGAATAACCGAATGAGGTGGTGCTCATCAATTCCGTTTCCATCATCAGTTACTTCTACTAATATATTTTCATCCATATCATAAAAACTCACCATGGTGTTGCCGCCTTCTTTTCCGTACTTGATGCTATTGTCTAATAAATTAATTAGCACCTGCCTGATTTTTTCTTTATCGGCAAAAACATAAAATGGCTGGTCGCATCCTTTTTTAAACGACAAAGAAATTTTTCTTGTTGAAGATTTTATTTCCAAAGAATCAAAAACATCTTGTGCGAGCATGTGAATGTCAAAAACTTCCTGCTCCAATGTGTAGCTGCCCGATTCGAGTTGCGTGATTACTTCCAAATCGGCAATCAGATTCGTGAGCCGGTCAACATTGCGCGATGCTTTTTCCAGAAACATTTTATTCACCGCCTCATCTTCAAGCGCGCCATCGAGCAGCGTGTGTATGTAACCCTGAATGCTGAAGAGCGGAGTTTTTAATTCATGTGTAACATTGGCAACAAACTCCTTTCGATAAATTTCCAGTTTCTTGAGTTGTTCAATCTCCGATATTTTTTCATTTTCCCATTCCAAAACTTCCTTATTCATTTCGCCAATCGGGTCATGATTTAATTTTTCATTTACTGAAAGTTCTTCCTTACCGGCTTTTAAATGATGAATGGATTTGTAAACCAGTTTTATTTTCCGGTAAATAAAAATTTGCAATGCATAAAAAAAAATGGCAAAGCCGGCAATGAAAACTGTTACACCTACAATTACTGCGTCAATGGTTTGTTGCGAAATAAATCTGCAAACAACAGCTGCAATAATTGCTATCACAAAACTTGAATAAAAAGCGAGTATGGCGGGACGGGGATTCTTCATTGCCGCAAATTTGCTAACAGAGATTGAATGAAACTATTTCTGAACAAGAAAAAGAGAACCACAGAATAACCGAACAATTGAACATTCGAATAATTGAATTAAAAAAAAGCCTGATGAACGATAGACTATTTTTCAAAGTAAAAAAAATACAAAAAACAACTTAACCATTGAACAAATAAACTAAAGAATCATTTTCGATAAACTCCCGACTTTAAGGTCCGGGATGTTCCATCAGATTGACATTGAATTATCAAGAATCGAATTTGTATCCGATACCTTTTATAGTTACAATGTGTTCGTCGCCAAAACGCTGGCGCAGTTTCCGGATGTGCACATCAATGGTTCTGTCGCCCACTATTACTTCTGTGCCCCATACCTTATTTAATATTTCATCGCGATGAAAAACTTTTCCGGGTTTTGAAGTCAACAGATTCAGCAGTTCAAATTCTTTTCGCGGAAGTGAGTAATGTTCATCTTTATAATGAACAAGGTATTGTTCCATATCAATAATAAAATCTCCGATTTGATTTTTTCCTGCCACATCAGCCGGATGCAGCCGGCGAAGCAGCGCATGCACACGCGACAATAATAATTTAGGTTTAATAGGTTTTACAATGTAATCATCAGCACCGGCATTCAATCCTTTGATTTCAGATTGTTCGTCGCCGAGTGCGGTTAAAAAAACAATCAGTGTATTCTTAAACATCGGATTGCGCCGCAGGTGCTCGCAAGTTTCGACCCCGTCGAGCCGCGGCATCATAATATCGAGGATAATTAAATCAGGTTT
>JAHEZG010000384.1 GCA_023251195.1 Chitinophagaceae bacterium
AAAATGAAGAATAAATAGACTATGGCTTCTTGCTGTCAAAAGTTACTAATGCCAGCATATTGAAATCCGGAGAATATACTATGCGATAAAAATTTTTAAAGGGCATGGAGCTGAAGTCAAAAACAACTTTCCATACAGGGTTCTGAATGGACGCTTCTAATATTTTTCCATTACTGCTAAGCCAAATAACATCGTTCGGTCCTATCGTAAAATCCTCCTGCCCCTGAGGCAACTGAATTTCTCCTTTATATACATTTCGCTCAAAATCATAACACTTGATTTTCCAATCAGTAGAATCATATTTTTTCACATAATACATAATATTTCGGCTTCTTGCTTTTTGAATACAACGGCCGGCGTGGTCATCCAGTTTTTGCATGGTGCCGGTGGCAATATTTCCAATTTCAATATTAAAATTTGTATTTGGTGCTTTTCCTATTCTGATAAAAGCAATTTGCTGTTCATCTAACCAAGCATAATATCCAACATCAATAATATCCGGGAATTGCGGTTTTCCAATTCCTGCACTAAACGGAAACTGCCAGAACCGTTGTGAGGTTTCGTCGGGTTCAATGCTAATGCAACTGATCAGTTTTCCATCATAACTAATCATAGGAGAATATTCTTTATAATACTCAGTATTCAATACCCGTTTTGAAATTCCGGTTGCAATGTCAAATTGGTATATATCTGTTTGGTTTGAATTTTTGTCTGACACATACAAAATACTATTCAGCGTTGGTACAAAAAATGGTTGATTATCGTAACCAGGGTTCTCTGTTATTTTTTTATAATTAGAAATGCTTAATGAATTTGCAGCAATGGATTTTAACTTAATTAACCAAATATCAGTAGACGGTGGCGCATCCTGAGAGAATGACCGATAATAAAAAGTTAAGCTGACAAAGACTAAAATAATCGATTTTTTCACGGAACATAGATATATAAAAAACCGTCGCCAGCCAAAACCAACACCGGTTTAATAAATTTCGATGACTTATTTTAAAAGAGTTATGTCGCCGCTTTTTACTACTTCAGTGCCATCGTACAAGGTCGCTTTCAATTGATAAACCAGTACTTCGGTATTTAGTTGTTGACCATTAAAAGTACCGTCCCAGCCTCTTGATTTGTCAAATGATTCGTAAACCATTTCGCCGGTGCGGTCATATACCTTTAAACTCATTTTTGAGATGTTGTTAAAATAATCATAAATAAAAAGCACATCATTTTTTCCATCGCCATTCGGGCTAAATGCAGTTGGAACAAAAACATCAGGTACTGTTGTAATAGTAATGATCGGTGGAATAACAACCGGTGGCTCAGGAACAGGTGGTTGTTCAACAAAATAGGCAACAATATTATCATCAGAAATTAAATCAATATTCATGGTATCTTCAGTTGATGAAGGCAATGGTGCGTTAACCAATAACCCCCAATGATCAAAATACCACCCTGCATTAGGTATTGCTTTAAATTTCATATTAACCCCGCCGAAATAGGTTCCTGTCCAGGGATAAGCGGACGGAATAATTGTGTTTACCATTACATTGCCAGACCCTGGTGGCGAAACAGAAACTGTTAAATCATAAGGGCCTGTTAGATTGTAGCATCCGATCAATGAACTGTCGATGAACGCACATCGATTTGCTATAAAACTATGAAGTGTATTCACATTGTTTTGCCAATCGGCCATACTTCCGCCCCACCTTGCTATTTGATTTGGCATTTCCGGAGAAATAACACCAATCATTGAGTCAAGCAATGAAATTGTTGCAGGACATGACAAACAGGTATTCATTAAATCTGCATAACGATTAATGTAAGCATCTTCAAAATCTGGGTTAGCCAACAATTTGTTTAATATATCCATAGTTGCCATCCAGTAACCTGAATTGCTATAACTTCCCTGCAAATCACATGGGTCAGCGTTCCAACTTGTAGTTGGCCAGCCAGTGAAATTCTGTCCAAGATTCCAGGTATTATCTTCATCCCATAATACATAACGCCATTTCTTTTTATTGCCATTTGGATTACGGCCTCTCCACCACATTGTATTCCAGTTAATCCAATCAGAATTTACTGCGTAAGTATTCAGAATTGTATAATCAATAACATTATTAATATTCAGCTTAGAAGCTACATAATCATAATTTGCTTGCACAGCTAAACTATTCGCCATTATAAAATTATAAAGGTTAGACCATGCAGTATCAGAACCGTATTGAACAACTCCTCCTCCCCAAAATCTTAATAAATCAATATCCTTAGCTCCTTGATTATAGTAATAATCAGTATAACCTGCATGACTCATTCGTTCTCTGATTTCATAAACTCCCCAATACTGGCCATTAAGGTAAACAATGCAGGAGTGCGAAGTTCTTTCGTCGGTTTCGAGATCCGCATTTTGCGAAAGTGTATGTGTAAACGCATCTCGAATGTGACAACTTGCTGAAGGTCCAAATGGATAATTATCTGATGCCGCTGCCTTTAAAATTACTCGGTCGAATTCAGCTCGATCTGTAATATTAGGATCAAAAATAGGAGATGTTATTGCGTAACTCACTCCGTATCTGTCTTCACAAACAAAGTCAACACCTCTTTGATCATAAGCCCACGAGTCATTTCCATGCGGGTTAACTTCTCCATCAACTTCATAAAGAAAAACTCCAGCAGGTGTAAAATATTCGTAAGTAGTGTAATGAATATTTCCGCCACCACCACCGTTCGTTACTAAAGTTTCAGTATCAAATGATCCCAATGAAACAACATTCAAAGTTGTAGATAAATTAATAAAATAAGTATTCGTCTCCATAAAGGATGTTGGAGCGCCAATAGTACTGAAAGCTTTTGCTTTAATTAATGTGGTTGTGGAAACATTAATAGGACCGCTGTATAATGTTGAAGCGGCTGTTGGGTCTCTGCCATCAATTGTATATCGGATTTCGGTACTAGGTGTAGCGCAAGTGATTGTAATATTTTGCGCGCCTGCATAATTTCCTGGTGCCAAATTAAAAACAGGTTTCGCCACATAATCAGATTGAGCCCCGGTATTGTTTGCATTAGGAGTTGGAGAGGTAAATAATGACCAAGTCGCAGCTCCGTTAGTGGTTCGTCCCCTTGAATGATCGGCTTGAGTAGGGTTAAGAATTAATTGATCAATAATTGTTCCTCCGGGATTTGATAAAACAATTTCTTCAGGCTTGGTTTGAGTTAATGAAAAATTTGTGTGGAAATTTGGTCCGGCCGATGAATTATTTTTTGAAGCCCATACGATTATGATACCGTTTGCAGGAAT
>JAHEZG010000066.1 GCA_023251195.1 Chitinophagaceae bacterium
AATAAAATCAGTACTTCATTCGCATAATTCAGCAACAACTTTTTCGTTATCATTTCAATTGAATGAATACTCAACACTAACAATTGAATGTTATGGACGAACTTAATTTATTGAAACAGGAAATTGAAAAGAAGGATAAGATCATTGCGGTCTTGTTAGATAAGATTGCTTCCATGCACGACAAACACATAAATCCGCAGCAAGGGATTGGTAATAATGAACTGCACAATGAGCATCAGTCAGAACAGATTGTTAAAAGTGACGCCAATAATTCAAATCCATTACTTGAGATTGGTATTATTCAATTGAATAATACCAATCCTCAACAACAGACAGGTAATAGTGAAGCCGATAATTCCAATCTGATACAAGAGATTGGAATTATTGAAATGAATACTTCGAATTCGATGGTGTTACAGCGCGAAATAAAAAAACGGTTCGCCATCAGCAGCAAGAAAAGAACATTAAGGAGCACCGCGAATGTGATGCTTTACCTTCATAACCATCCGGTGGCAACACGGCAAGAACTGACTAAAGCCGCAGCATTATCTGCAGCCGGTTTTGCAAAACATTTTCTGCGACTTCGCAATAAGGGTTTGTTAAAAAAGCTATCGTGGAAAGAATATGCCCTCACCGAAAATTCCAAAGCGATATTGAAGAAGGTGTTTGGAAAATGAAAAAGAAAAATGAGTATTAACTTCATTCAATGAAAACTCCGCTTGAACTTGCAAGAAAGCTAAGAAAGAATCCAACCCTGGAAGAAGACCGCCTTTGGCAACTATTGCGTCGCAAGCAATTGAAAGGATATAAATTTTACCGACAACATCCATTCGTTTATAAAAGTATTAACAAACAGGACTCGTTTTTTATTCTTGACTTTTTCTGTCACTCACACAAATTAGTTGTGGAACTCGACGGGGGAATTCATAAATTAAAAACTGAAGAAGATGCAGCACGCGATTTTATTTTATCAGAATTCGAAATCAAAACAATGCGAATTCAGAATGAAGAATTCAATAAAGTAAGTGATGAAGTGATTCTTCAAAAGATATTGAGAGCGCTTGAAGGAAATTTAATCTGACACGAACATTTAGCAAACTCTCCCCTATCCCCTCCCTTTGTGGAAGGGAGGGGAACAGACGCGAAAAATTTGACGCTGACGAAACGAAACCACTTCGTCCCTCCCCAGTGAGGGAGGGAATTGTTTAGCTAACGCAATAGGTTTAGTTGTAGAGGGAGAGTTGAATTAGAATATGCCCTCACCGAAAATTCCAAAGCCATTCTTTACAGGGCGTATGGAAAATATAAATGAAAAATGAAAATTTGTTTTAGTAAAGGAATATTTTATTTCTCCTTTTTTGATTAAAATAATTTTATGAAAGAAAAAATCTATGATGAATTGTGATAAAATCCTAAACAATAAGAAAATTATATCCTTCTACCTATATAATAATTTGCAGAGGCTAAACCTGTTCCTACAGAAAAGTTTATGCTGTCAGAAGAGACAAACCCTCCAAATCCATTCGGTGAAGAATCATATAATTTTCCATCGGAATCAATTCCCCATTTGCAAAAAATAGTATCATTATTCATTATGATACCTTGAAACATAATTGCTGGAAACTTTTGTTCATATAAAAAGCTATTCATGCTATCATGCAATTCATAACTAAACTTAGCATTCATAATATAGGTAGTATCAAAATGTAACCCATATTGGGTATGGTGTTTTGTTCGGTATTGGAGAATGAAATTTCCCTGATAGTTATCTCTGAAATCCGAAATGACAGGCTTCTCCTTCTTGCAATTGAAAAAGGTTATAAAGGACAACAACATTAATAAGAGCAATAGAGTTTTTTTCACAAGAAAACTATAAATGGTATCCAAAGATAAAATTTTTATACCTAACTTAATAAAAATTTATCCAACTGATTAAATAAATTTAAAATCTATGCTTGCCACATTCTTCTATCAAGAAACCTACTTTCTAAAAATCTATCCTGTAATAAAACAAAGGCAACCGCCCCAACTGGTAATCGTAACGAATGGGTGATGCGGTGGCATCGAAATTATCGGGTCAAGAGAAGTTCCACTTTTCTTTTTAAAGTGGAACTTCTAAGTAGCGGAAAATAATTTGCGAAAGAAAAATTTATCGTCGCAAGAGAAGTTCCACTTTAAAAAGAAAAGTGGAACTTCGGGTTTTGCGAATAGAACTTCTGTTTTTCTAAAAAGTGGAACTTCGGGTTTCTCGATTTCAATCCTCAATTATCAACTCATTTATTTCTTTCATGCTTTGCATTTCGCTGTGAAATTTTTTATAAATGTCTTTATCTCCAAACCAATCGAGCACTTCGTGTTTGAAAAGTTTACTCGGTTTATCTGATAGAATTCTTTCATAAGAACTGTAACGATAATCTCTGAAGTCATTGCATATCTGATGCGATTGCGGATTTGCGTGAATATACCAAATGAGTTTGCTGAAGTAATGTTGATTGTTCACCTCTTTCCGTTTAAAGTTTTTTTGAAACAAACTTCCAGTTCTCGGCTCTTGATTATTAATGGCTTTCGCATACGATGTAAATAATCTTCTGAATTGTTCGCTTACAATTTCATTTGCATTTACCAGTGTTTGTTTTCCTTTCCTTAAAGTAATTTTTTCATTTTCAAAATCTTTTATCCTGACAAGTAAATGGAAATGATTCGGCAATAAACAATAAGCGAAAGTATCGAGGTACTCACTCAGGAAAGTATCGAAGCGACGAAGGAAAAAGAAATAGTTTTCTTCATTGTAAAATAAATTATCACCATTATTTCCACGGTTATAAATATGATAGTAGCGATTTGAAATAAGTGGTTGATGAAAATTCATGAAATGAAATTAATTTTTTTTCGTGACGAACGAAGTTCCACTTTTCCTTTTAAAGTGGAACTTCTAATTAGCAGTAACAGATTTGCGAAAGAAATATTTGTCATCGCAAGAGAAGTTCCACTTTAAAAAGAAAAGTGGAACTTCGACTTCCGCGAAAAGAAAATACCTCTAAAAATCTATTCGGTAATAAAACAGCGGCAACCGCCCCAACTGGTAATCGTAACGAATGGGTGATGCAGTTGCATCGAAATTATCGGGCGCATAAGTGAGCTTCAGAATATTTTTTGTGTCGAACAGGTTCACAATATCCAAACCGATTTCGTGCGATACTTTTTTTCCATTGATGCGGTAATTGATTTTTAAATCGGCGCGGAAGTAAGAAGGCAATTGCAAAGTGTTACGCGATGAATCAATGTACACAATGTCTTTCTGATAAACAGAAGCAGCGGTGTCAACCGGTCCGTACAAGCGACCACCGGCAACCGTGATTTTTGTACTCAACTGCAAGGCGTGTTTGTTTTTGAAAACAAACTCTTTCGCCAGAATTCCATTGGCTGCATACTGTCCGTCGAAATCGGTGCGGCGCTGCACACCATCGCTGCCTTTGTAATTCGATTCGAACATGGAGAGTGTTACAAGGAAGTAATAATTTTTACTAAAACCTTTTTCGAGCGTGAACTCCAAACCATAATTCTGCCCGGTGCCTTTGTTTTCCAGTGTATCAGGAAAGAAACGGGAGAAGCCCGCACCCGAATTCACCAATGAAAAAGAAGAAGGTCGAAGTGTAACAGGCACATCGAAAAGATATTGGTAGTATGCTTCAGTTTTAAAATATAAATGTTTGCCGAAGAGTTTGTCGTAAGAAATAACAGCGTGATAACTTTTCGTTAATCCCATATCATGATTGTATTCGTGCGCCACGCCATTGCTGAAATCGGGACTGTAGAAATACAAGTAAGTATTCTGAATCTGACTATGCATCCCTAAACCGATATTGAGCGACTGATTGTTTTTCATTTCGTACTTCATGCCGGTGCGCGGCTCCACTGGCGACAGCGCATTTCCCAATGAAAAATACAGCGCATGCAAACCGATATTAAATGTCAGTGCATCATTGGGTTTGTAATGAATCTGAAAATAAGGTTGAATGAGGTTTGCCATTTCGTGCGCATCCCATCGTTTGTAGAATTGATAATAAAGCGGAGAGAGTGTATCAATGCTGCGGATGCTATCAAGAAAAGTAAAAAAGTAAGTATCAATGTTGAATCCTGTTTTGAACGAGAGGTGATTATTAATCCGGTTGGTTAAGTACCACGCAGCAGAAGCTTTATCCTGATTAAAATTATAACCGAGCAGATGTTGCAGACTATCTAAAACAAAAACACTGTCAACTGTTACATGCCGGTACACGAGTTCGTGATGCGCGTTTTCATTTTCGTTTTGATACATTAAAGTGAACTTCGAAAATAAATTCTGATTGAATGCTTTGTTCAGACTGAAACCCACCACGCCCATTTGCGAGGCGAAGTATTGGTCGCGGTCGTTCTCGCCATAAATATTGCGGATTGGTTTTTTCTGTTCGCTGATGAGAATGGCAACTTTACTTATGCCGCCCACTCCAAACACAGAAAAGTTTGCATTTCCTTTCATAGGAAAATTTAAACGGAACGAACCATCCTGGTAATGTGGCACGGCATCAGTTCCGATTTCAATTCCGAGTGCGCTGAATAAAGCGAGGGTACTGTAACGGTAAGTAACGAGGTAAGTGGATTTACTTTTTTTACTGAATGGTCCTTCCGCTAAAACTTCAGTACCGAGAAAACCAAATTGTCCGCTGAACTCGTGCTTCTCATTATTTCCGTTTCGCAATTTTAAATCGAACGCACCGGCAATGGAGTTTCCCAACTCAGCAGGAAAAGCGCCGGTATAAAAATCAGAGTTCGCTAAAATTTTATTATTGAGAATAGAAACCGGTCCGCCCGCAGTGCCGGGAATATTAAAATGATTAGGATTGAAAATATCCACTCCTTCCAATCGCCACAAAACACCCGAAGGCGAATTGCCGCGCACCACAATATCGTTGCGCGAATCATCCGCACCTTGCACACCGGCGAAGTTACTTGCCATGCGCGCAGGGTCACCGCGACTGCCTGCATATCGATTGGTTTCTTCAATGGAAAAAGTGCGCGTGCTAACAGTACTCATTTCGTTGCTGCTTTGTCCGGTCTTGTTTGCGCTCACTACAATCTCTTCGATATTTTTTGCGCTTGATTCAAGATGAACATCAATCACCGATTCTTTTCCCGATGAAAGAATTATATCGCGAACGAACCCTTCAATGTATCCGACATAAGTAATGTGCAGTGAATACCTGCCCACTGCAATTTCATCGAAACGATAGTTCCCGTTTTCATCAGAATAATTTCCTTTTACAACAGTGCTGTCCTTCATCAATAAAACAGTTGCACCTGTTAATGGAAAATTACTTTCTGCATCATACACAATTCCGCGAATGGTTTGAGTCGGAGCTTGCGCAAATGATTTTGTGTTGTTGGTCAAAAGACCAACAAAGGCAAAAACTAAAATGAAGAGCGTGCAGAATTTTTTCATTCACTAAATATTTGAATGCGAAAAGTAATAAGATATAATAACAGATGCGATTGACTTATGTCAGATAAATTTTCGAATTGTATTTCCATCCATTGAGTGGGATGGAACTTTTAAAATCATTAAAATTGATTTATAAAAATATCAAACGCTTTTACAAAAACCGGTTTATACCAAACTGCAATGTGATCGTGCGATGCATAGTAGTATGAAGGGAAAAGAAAACACACCAATGCACACAACAATAAAATTTTCCGTAAATCAACTTGCGAAATTTTTTCAGCAAGAATTGAAACAGCAATAAAAATTACCGGAAAAATATATCCTGCGCTCTTGGTAATATCATGAACTGAAAATGCGGCAAGCATTATTACAGCCATCATTCCGATTAAAGAAAATGCAGTCCAGTATTTTTTTTGGGTAAATAAAAAAATCATACAAACAATAATCAGTAACCAAAATCCTTCGAGGGCTGACCAGAGTCCTAGTCCCATTGCGCCTGTTGCACTAAGTAATACATCAACACCGACTTCTTTAAACGGAATCGATAAGCTGCCATACTTCATCAATAAAAATCTTCCGATTGAGTAAAACAAAAGCGCCAGAATTACCACTGCTGATTTTTTTTCGATTTTCAACAATGAGCTGAAAGAAAATCCCGATACTTTTGTTTCATTGAATTTCCACCATAAAAAAATTAATATGCTTCCAAGAATTGCCCGCTCATCAGTCCATGCTGCAAAAAATATAAAAATGAAAATCAGAATTGCATTGGTATAAAACATTGCAAGTACAAAAAACAAGTAAGCAAATACATCAAACCATGCATTGTTATCGGTAAACCCTGAGTGACCATTGTATATAAAAGTTAAGCCAACCAAACCAAGCAAAGCAATTACTTTATCCCTGGTTATTTTCTCAAATAACAATAATGCGAAGAACAGAAAAACAACATTCAATATCCACTCAAAAACAATAACAGTATAATTATTCAGGTGAAAAAATTTTGAAATGACCGGAACTGTTAATCGAAAAGTTCGCTTGGCAGCATTTGAACCTTCAGAAAAATGAAGTGGTGTGAGTGGATGTTGCTTCTGCTGATTGAACGCCTGCCATCCTTTTATTTCACTGAAAGTTTTTTCGTAGCCACTGAATTGCGGCGAAGCAAGCAACACAGAAAGAAAAGTCAGGCATACAACTGATTTAATTTTCCAGTTGTCCGTGTCGGTAAATTTTTCAATTCGTCCGATTATGTTTTCATAAATAGTTGAAATACTCAGAACGGACATTGTGCAATGGACTTTGCTGAAAGGATTTTATTGAATCAAATGTAAAATTGAAAATGCTATTTTTTGTTTTCAGGAATGATGGTATAGGTAATTTTAGTTTCAGCGACTGAATTTTTTGCCTGAGCAATTTGATAATTAATTTTCAATTCTGATTTTTCCGATATAACCAAAGCAGTATTAAGATGAAAATTAATGATTATCGATTTATGAAAAACCACATGCAACCCCTGGTATTTTTTCTTTTCGTATCGTAACATTTTTACCAATCTTATTGCTTCCTCATCGCATCCATTTCCTATTCCATGTTTTATTTTTGCTTCAAGAACTTTTCCAAAAACATCAACCGTGTATTCAACGGCAACAGCGCCTTCTGTTTTATTTTTTATTGCCTCATCAGGATATTTAAGATTGTTGCGGATGAATTCATCCATTGCCGCTTTACCACCGGCATAACCGGGTTGTTTCACCAATTTTTCCGGTTTCGATTTTCTTTTCAATTCAAAGTATAATTTAATAGTTGCATCTGAATTTCCGATTGCTTTACCATTTAAAACGGCGCAGCATTTTTTTTAATAACAAAACTGAATTTAAATAAAATACTTTAAGTGAATAAGCTGTGCCCGGATAGATTTCTTTACTATCTATTCCAAATTCCGTCAATATGTTTTTGCTGTAAATAAATTTATCTGCATTCATGTGGTTGAGTAAATTTTTTCCATGAATTAATTGCAACCACAAAATTGAACCGGTTATTTTTTCTACTTCACACACACCGGCCCATTGATTATGAATTCTGCTGAAAACAGTTTTGAAATTTTCTGTGCTTTCAATTAAACTAACAAAGGGCGAATAGGTTGTTTTATATTTTGAAATTAAAAAGTAAGGTTCGGTTTGCAAACAGATTCCAACTTCCGGATCAACTATGCATGTTTCTTGTTTAGCAAAACGGTTTTGAACGGCATGAATAAAATCGCGGTGAAGTGCATCATCACTATCGAGTCTTGATGAAATAACAAATTCGGTGTCCTTTTCAAAGTGTTTCTTCATATCAGTTTTCATTTCCTCTTTTATTAATTCCATTTCTGATAGAAACCTGGGTTGAAAATTTTTGTATTCTGATTTCATTTTTTCAATGTCTTTCATAATAAAATCCGGAGATTTTGTATCAAAATACACCAGCCAAATAAAATTTTGATTGACTTGATTTTTAATGGAAGGAAAGCAATATTGACGGAATACCTCTAATCGATGTTGCTGCCATTCATTGGTTAATACATCTTCATTATTTTTTGTTTTATCCCAATAAGTAGTTCGCAGATTAAATCTTGTAATAATAAAGTGCTTGAACATTTTTGCTGTGATTAAAACACGCGGGTGAAAAGTATTTATGAATTGCGGTAAAAAAAAATTACGCGCTAGCTTCAATTTATTTATCGACCAATTATTTCTTTATATTGTGTAAATCAATTGGCTCTATTTTTCAGCCAGCTAATTTTTAAAAGAAATAACAATACCGAAACCCATGAAAAAAACAATTTCAATTATTTGTGGTATTCTCATTCTGTTATGCTTAGAAAAAACAAATACATTAGCCACTCATGCGTCTGGTTCTGATTTAACTTATCGTTGGATTTCAGGAAACCAATATGAATTAACCGTTAATTTTTATCGAAATTGTGAAGGCGTTCAAGCACCAAGTACGGTTACAATTAATGTGCGATCGGTTAGCAGCGGACAAAATTTTAATATCACACTGAATCAGATTTCAAATACAGGTCAGGAAATTACTTTCCCTTGCAATCCAACTTCCACATCATGCAATGGCGGAGTAAATCCCGGTATTCAACAATATACTTATCGTGATAGCGTAACACTGCCACTGCAATGTGTTGATTGGGTTTTCAGTTATTCAATTTGTTGCCGGCATTGTTCAATCAGCACCATCACCAATCAGGTAAATTGCAATAATTCCGCTACCGGAAATGCCATGTATGTGGAGGCATTATTAAACAATATAGCAGGTAATCAAAACAGTTCGCCAACTTTTACAAATGTTCCGGTCTCTTTTATATTCTGGAATCAACCAGCGGTATTTAATCATGGCGCGGTTGATATTGATGGCGACTCGTTGGTTTATTCTTTCATTGCTCCAAAAAGAAGTGCAACTGTTGATGTCGGTTTTTTGGCCGGGTTCAGCTCAGCAAGTTGGTTAACTTCAAATCCGGCGGTTACCATTAATTCTGTAACCGGAGATTTATCAATGACACCAACGCTGCTCGGTGAAGTAGCTGTTTGTGCGGTATTGGTACAGGAATACAGAAACGGAATTTTAATTGGAAGTGTTATTCGCGATATGAATTTCTGGGTGAAGGAGTGCGGAACAAATTTTCTTCCAAGTGCATCGGGAATGGATGGAACAGCAAATTTTTCTGCAGTGATCTCAGAAGGTACTCCATTTTGTTTTGTAATTAATTCAAATGATCAGAACAATAATCAGCAGATTACAATGAATTCTAATGCGCTTTTGTCAATTCCGGGTTCCGCTTTTACAGTAGTTAATCAAGGTGGAATAAGTCCGGATTTTCCGATGGGAACTTTTTGCTGGACTCCACTGGTTGGCGATGCACGATCTCAACCTTATACATTTACGGTTACTGTATTTGATGATAATTGTGATTACAATACTTTTCAAACTTATTCATTTAGTATAGTTGTAATTGATTCAGCTCAAAGTAATTTAAATGTATCATCCATTTCTTCCCCTACAATTTGCAATGGCCAAAGCAATGGATTCATTGATTTAATTTCAGCAGGCGGCACAATGCCATATTCATTTCAATGGAACAATGGCGAAACCAATGAAGATATTTCTGGTATTACTGCCGGGGTTTATTCTGTAACTGTAACTGATGCTTCCGGAAACACAAGTGATAATTCAGTAACCATTGCAGAGTATCCTCCGGTAACAGTTTTAATTTCTACATCCGATTCAATAACTTTTTGCACAGGAACTTTATTGAATTTATCAGTGAATGCATTTGAATCCTATTTATGGAACAATGCTGAAACAACTTCTTCAATTATGGTGAATGCCGGAGGAACATATAGTGTAACAGTAACAGATGCGAATAACTGCACAGGTTCCAATTCTGAAATCATTATTGAAAATTCACCAACAACCAATACAATTCAGCAGTCTGCTTGCGATAGTTTTTCATTGAACTCACAGACTTTTTATACAAGTGGAATTTATTTTCAAACGCTGATTAATTCGGATGGGTGCGATAGTACAATCATCTTGAATTTAAACATCAGTGTTGCAACGGTTTCAATTGTGCAATTAAATGACACACTTCATTCATCCACTTTTGCATCTGCCTATCAATGGTATTTGAATGGAACTGCAATAAACGGTGCAACTGCGCAATCGTACACTCCTGATCAGAATGGAAATTATACTTTAGAGATAATTGATGTGAACGGATGCATTGGCTTATCTAATTCAATTGAAATTATCAATGTTGGATTTGATATTGATTTACACAACGAATTATTTTTTGTCATGAATTCGAATCCATGTACAAAATGCGAAATCCTTGGCAATGCAATTTCTTCAGATTTAGTAGTTTCAGATTTAGTGGGAAGAATTATTGTTGTTGACTTATCAAAAATTTACAACGGATATGCAATAAACTTTTTGAATGATACAAAAGGTTTCTTTTTTATAATGAATAAAAAAACAGCAAAGGTTTTAAAGTTTGTTCGAGAATAAAAAGTCTGAATTTTAATTTGCTGATTTAGAATTTAATAACCTAATGGCATAAAAAATTATGCAAACATTGTGTCACACTTTCGGAGTTAATTTTACTTGCTTTTATTTTTTTATAATCATTTGATCCATTGCGGATTCATTCCAAAATAAAAAAACCACTCTCAAAACTGAGAATGGTTTTTTAGTATTTCTGAAAACTGTTACTTGTAAATAACAGATAACTTTCAACTTTTAACATATTTTCTTTACCAACTTGATTTAGTCAATCCCGGAATTTTTCCGAAAAGGGCTAACTGGCGGAACATCTGGCGCGATAATCCAAACTGACGAATGTATCCGCGTGAACGACCGGAGATAGCGCAACGATTGTGCTTGCGAATTTTTGATGAGTTCTTCGGAAGTTTATCCAATCCTACTAAATCGCCCGAAGCTTTTAACTCGGCACGCTTTGCAGCATACTTTGCCACCATTCTTTCACGCTTTCTTTCTCTGGCTTTTACTGATTCTTTTGCCATATTAATTCTGTTCTGTTTTTAAACTTTTAAATGGTAATCCTAATTCTTTCAAAAGAGCAAATGCTTCTGCATCTGTATTGGCTGAAGTCACGAAGGTGATATCCATTCCATTCATGTGCGTTACTTTATCAATATCAATTTCAGGGAAAATGATTTGTTCGGTAATGCCGAGGGTGTAATTGCCTCTGCCATCGAAACTCTTTTCGTTCACACCTTTAAAATCTCGAACGCGTGGAAGTGCAACAGAGAAAAGACGATCCATGAATTCATACATGCGGTCACCTCTTAAAGTTACTCTCACACCAACACCCACTCCTACTCTCAGTTTGAAATTAGAAATATCTTTTTTTGATTTTGTTGCCATCGCTTTCTGACCGGTAATGGTGGTCATTTCAGTTACTGCAACATCAATCATCTTTTTGTCAGAAGTAGCTTTACCAACGCCCTGGTTGATTGCAATCTTAGTGATCTTAGGCACCTGCATTACACTGGTGTAGCTGAACTGCTTCATCATTGCAGGAACAACCTGATCCTTGTACTTCTTTTTTAAACGGGCAACATATCCTTCCATGATTTCCTTTTTTCTTTTTTAGGAATTGTTATTTGATTTCAACTCCGGATTTTTTTGCAACTCGGGTAACCTTACCGTTTTCGCGTTTGCGACCGATGCGGGTAGCTGCTCCTCCTTTAGGATCAACCAAAGCGATATTTGAAATATGCACTTTAGCTTCCTTCTTTACTATGCCTCCGTTTGGGGTTTTAGCATCAGGTTTTGTATGGCGCGAAACAATGTTCACCCCTTCAACCAAAGCACGCATTTCAATTGGCAGTACTTCAATCACACGACCTTTTTTTCCTTTATCATCACCGGCGAGCATAATGACCATATCGCCTTTGCGGATATGTAACTTCGCCTTGAATCTTTTGGTTTTTGATTTATCTCTTTTCATTTTCTACAAAACTTCAGGGGCTAATGAAATAATTTTCATGTATTGTTTTTCGCGCAACTCTCTTGCTACAGGGCCAAAGATGCGGGTTCCGCGTGGTTCGTTTGAATCGTTGAGCAACACAACTGCATTGTCGTCGAAACGAATGTAAGAACCATCCTTGCGGCGAATACGGTTTTTAACTCGAACGATTACTGCTTTTGTAACTGTTCCTTTTTTTACGGCACCGGCTGGTATTGCATCTTTAACAGTAACAACAACAGTATCGCCAATGCTCGCATAACGCTGGTGAGCGTGTCCGAGAATGCGGATAACGAGCACTTCTTTTGCTCCGCTATTATCTGCTACATTCAATCTTGATTCTGTCTGTACCATTTTCTTTCTTCTTTTGAATCTGTTGTTTTATTCACCATTCCACCAAGGGCAGAGAGTAAAGAATTTTTTTATTTCGCTTTTTCGATGATAGTAACCAAACGCCATCTTTTTGTTTTACTCAATGGGCGTGTTTCTTCAATTGTAACAGTGTCACCGATTCCGCACTCGTTCTTTTCATCGTGAGCATGAAATTTAGTTGACTTTTTCAAATACTTACCATACTTCGGGTGCATTACTTTACGCTCCACACTTACAGTGATGGTTTTATTCATCTTGCTACTGGTTACAAGCCCATTCCGGGTTTTTCTTAATTTCCTATCTTCCATTGTTCCGGATTATTTAATTGTTGATTTCTTAGCACGGTTTGCTGTCTCATGTGTCATGCTCGCGATTTCTCTGCGCAGGTGACGAATCACCATCGGGTTTTCCAATGGAGTTACTGTATGATTGAAATGCAAACGCTGCAATCTTGTTTTATCTTCCGCCAGTTTCGATTTCAGATCTGCATCTGACATATCGTGGAGGTTTAATTTTACTTGTTTAGCCATTGTTGCTTACTGTTTATTTATCAGGCTTTGTATTCGCGACTAATAATGAATTTGGTTTTGATCGGAAGTTTCTGAGCTGCCAGCATCATTGCTTCTCGCGCAATTAACA
>JAHEZG010000067.1 GCA_023251195.1 Chitinophagaceae bacterium
TTTTTTTAATTCCTGCATCAAAACACAAGAAGGAAAATATTTTAGAATGGAAGGATGTAACAAAACTCCCCTTCAAAATCATTTTGTTGTTCGGTTGCGGTTTTGCCATAGCCGAGGGCTTTGAAACCACCGGACTCGATAAAATTTTAGCAGCCAATCTCGTTGTGCTTAAAGAAATGCCATCATGGGTTATAATTTTGTCAGTGGTAGCATTTGTAACCTTGTTATCAGAAATGGCAAGCAATGTAGCAAGTGTGCAACTGATACTTCCGATTATGATTCCATTAAGTGTAACACTTGGAGTGGATCCTTTAACACTAATGGTTCCTGCCACCATTGCCGCATCGTTCGGATACATGTTGCCGGTGGCTACTGCCGCAAACACAATTGTTTATGGCAGCGGTTACATTGAATTGAAAACAATGTACCGTGTCGGATTTATTTTCAATTTGATTGGAATTATACTACTCACTTTGTTTACAGTTTTCAGAAAGTTTTAAGAGCAACATGCGTTCACGATATTGTGTTGAATGTATTTTCTGAAAAAATAAATTCAGAAGTGCTATAAAAAAAACTGTCCCGATTCCTTTCAGAACCGGGACAGAAAAAAGCATTAACTATGGCTACAAGGTCTCTGCCTTTTTTATTTCATCAAGCCTGAGATTTTTTAAAGTCTGATAAAAATTTTTCCAATCCGATATCAGTTAATGGATGTTTCAATAATCCAAGTATTGCTTCTAACGGACAAGTAACTACATGTGCACCAACCTCTGCACAACGAACAATGTGCAATGAGTTTCTGATTGAAGCAGCCAGTACCTGTGTTTGAAAACCGTGGATTCCGTATATCTGCACTATTTGAGCAATCAGTTGTATTCCATCCCAATTACCATCATCAACACGACCAACAAACGGAGAAATGTAGGTGGCCCCGGCTTTAGCAGCAAGTATGGCCTGACCGGCAGAAAAAGCAAGTGTGCAATTGGTTTTAATTCCCTGTTCTGATAAATATTTAATGGCTTTAATTCCATCTTTTATCATTGGCACCTTCACTACAATATTCGGATGCAATGCTGCTAAAATTTTTCCTTCAGCAATAATGCTTTTATAATCTGTAGAAATTACTTCGGCGCTTACATCGCCTTTTACAATGGCACATATTTTTACATAGTGTTCCAATATATTCTCCTCTCCTTTAATGCCTTCTTTTGCCATTAATGAGGGATTTGTTGTAACACCATCAAGAATGCCAAGGTCCTTGGCTTCCTTTATCTGGGCTATGTTGGCAGTATCAATAAAGAATTTCATAGTGAACTTTCGTGAAAGAAAGGGCAAGTTACTTATATCGCACCGCTCAACCGTTTACCCTTGCTGCCTTCCGACCCTGGGGGAGTTCACAGGAGCTGGTCGTATAAGACTTGCCCGCGGCAAATGTAAACTGAAAACCATTACACGAACGAACAACCATCGGAAAATAGTTTTTAACATTTTAAATCTTATGATGATCAATTATTTTTTAGGCTGAAAGCCAACCATTTATTTAAAAATCTATGCTATGAAGGAATAAGAATCTGTTGAAATTATTTTTAACAATGGTAAACTATGTGGCTAATAGATGGGTTAAGTTTATAGTTTTATGGCTTGATTGAATGATACACAATAAATTTTTGCCTTTTTTATTTCTGCTTTATCTTTTTCCATGTTTATCGTATGGGCAAAAGCAGGCAAATCATTGGTATTTTGGCAATAAAGCAGGATTAAATTTTAATGGTGGTCTCTCTGCCATTGGCAATGGACAGTTAAATACTCAGGAAGGATGCAGTGGTTATTCTGATCCGAATACCGGTCAATTGCTTTTTTATTGCACAGGTGATACGGTTTGGAATAAAAATAATGTTATGATGCCAAACGGATTTGGTTTGGGTGGCCATTATTCGAGCACACAATCTGCATTGGTGGTGCCGAAGCCAGGAAGCACTTCGCAATTTTACATATTCACTGTTGGTTCGTGGGGTGGAATGCAATCGGCCTTGAGTACCGGAAGTTTTAATTTGAATTTAGTTGACATGACACTTAATGGCGGATTAGGTGAAGTAACTGTAAAAAATCAGGTAGTACTCTCGTCGGTTTGTGAAAAACTGACTGCAACTCTTGATTGTAACGGAGTGGATTACTGGGTGGTAGTGCATAAATTCAATTCCGATAAATTTTATTCTTATTTGTTAACCGCTGCCGGTTTATCCGCCGTGCCGGTAATAAGTACGATTGGAATAATGCATTCAGATACATTAGCAGGAAATGGTTTTGAAGCCATCGGTTACATGAAAATTTCGCCGGATGGAAAAAAATTAGCCCTTGCCTGTTATTCCAATGTTCGAACAGTAGAACTATTCGATTTTAATAACACAACCGGAATAATCAACAACGAAATTTTAGATACTTCGTGGAATAACTACTCAGGGTTTGCAGGTTTGTATGGTTTAGCTTTTTCGCCTGATAATTCTAAGTTATATATTTCAGCCATTGACGGCGGAATTTATCCAAACGAAATTTTTCAGTATGATTTGAATGCCGGAACCGGTGCAGCAATACTGGCTTCGCGATTACCAATTGCTTCATCAGCCAATCAATATTACGGGGCTTTGCAATTGGCACCGAATGGAAAAATTTACATGGCAAAAGCCGGCACCGGTTATCTTGATGTGATATCGAATCCAAATAGTGCAGGTGCGGGATGCGGTTACATTGCAAGCGGTTTGCAAATGGGAAATTCGCAGGGGCAGCACACGAGTACCTTTGGCCTTCCGAATTTTGTTGAAATATTTAACACCCCAACTGCATTCAAACTAACATACGATGGTTGTGGCGGAACCTATACCGCTACCCTGCTAGATACTGTTATTCCTTTTCCTGTAACTGTTACCTGGGATTTTGGCGATCCTTCAAGTGGTGCAAACAATACTTCCACGCTTTTTCATCCAACACATTTATTTACTTCAACCGGAGCATATACAATTTCTTTAAACATTACTGCGGGTTGCACCAACTTCACTTATAACATTACTCTTGATTTGGCTGATAGTTTTCAGGTTGATTATGGTGCCGATAAAATTATTTGTATCGGCGATAGTGTTTTGCTTATAAATTCTTTTCAATATGGAACAAATTATCAATGGTCACCATCAACAGGTTTAAGTTGCAGTACTTGCGCATCACCAATGGCAAATCCTACGGTAACTACCACCTACATTGTATCAATTGATGATGGACCGGGTTGCCATGATGAAGACACACTGGTTGTTACAATCACAAGCGGAGTTGCAGCCACTATTTCAAATGATACATCGGTTTGTCCGGGTTCAACTGTGCAGTTATTGGCCGGTGGTGGGTCGGCATATCATTGGTTCAACGATGCTGCTTTATCATCATTAGTAATTCCAAATCCTATTGCAACCCCAGTTCAAACCTCCACTTATTCGGTTATAGTTTCGCTGCCGGGTTGCATGCCTGATACTGTAAATGTTACTGTAACTATTTTACCGCTTCCAACTATTGATGCGGGAGATGATCAAACGATCATTAATGGAAATTCAATTTTAATTGATGCCACTTCAAATGCTGTTTCGTTTTTATGGCAGCCCGGCATTGGTTTAAATGATTCCACTATTTTAAAACCACTGGCATCGCCGACTATTACTACCACTTACATTATTACAGTTGACAATGGAGTTGGATGCCTGGCTACCGATACGGTGGTAATAATGGTTGAAGATGGAATAGAACCACTGTTATTTTTTCCGAATGCTTTTTCACCCAATGGCGATGGCATTAATGATTTGTTTGATTATTTCAATTTTGGTTTTGAAAAAGTGTGGCTACGAATTTATAACCGTTGGGGAAATTTAATTTACGAAACCGATTTGGCGCACGATGGCTGGGATGGAACATTGGATGATTTACCATGCTCAATGGGTGTGTATGTTTACTATGCGGTTGCTACTGATCAGGAAAAAAAATATTATTACAAGGGAAACTTCACCTTGATTCGTTGACTGAAAAAAGATTTTCAGGAAGTGTTAGTTGTAATCAGCCATCCAAATTTTTTCTTTAAAAATTATTTTCACAACAATTAACATTTCAATTAGGAAAACGAATCGTTCATTCATTTCGGCTCCATTTATTTTTAGGGCATGATAAAAAAATTTGCGCTGCTTTTACTTTCGCTTTTGTGTGTTGAATTTTCTTTTGCACAAAAAGAAGCTTCCATTTGGTTTTTTGGAAAGGAAGCCGGAATAGATTTTTCCTATTCTTATCCTGTGGCGGTAACAGTTAGTGAAATGAGTGTGAAGGAAGGATGTGTAACCATGTGCAACAGCGGTGGATGGTTGCAGTTTTACACCAACGGAATGCAGGTGTGGAACAAGTATCATAAAATTATGCCGCATGCAAAAACACTGAAGGGCCACGACTCATCATCACAATCGGCCATTGCCATTCCCAATCCTGCTAATCCAAATATTATTTACTTGTTTACTTCCGATGCCGGTTCGTATGCCAACCCGCCAAACAATGGTGTGAGTTATTACACCATTGATATGACCAAGGAAAACGGATTGGGCGATGTAGTTGGAAAAGATGTTTTGCTACTTCCTAATGCTGCTGAAAAATTAACCGCCGTAAAACACAAAAACGGAAAAGACATTTGGGTGATGGCGCATGGATGGAACACCAATAATTTTTATTGCTACTTAGTTACAAAAGATGGTGTGGCAAAAAATGCGGTAATTACAAGAATCGGAAGTGTTTATCAGGGGGGCATTTCAACTGATGGAAACGCAATCGGCTACATGAAATTTTCGCCCGATGGAAAAAGATTGTGCTCGGTTATTTATGAAAATAATTTTGCAGAGTTGTATGATTTCAATAACGAAACCGGTGAGTTAAGTAATTACAAATTGATTTTCACACCGCAGAGTAAACTGGCTTATGGTTGCGAGTTCAGCCCGAACAGCAAATTACTGTACCTGAGTTTTTATGTAACTAACGAAATTTATCAGTGGGACATTACACTCAGTACCACCGCCGATATTATGCAATCCGCTGTATTGGTTGCCCAATCAATGGATAAAAAAATGGGCGCGCTGCAAAATGCCATTGATGGAAAAATTTATGTTGCCAAACACAGCGATTATTTAGGCTGCATTGCAAACCCAAACATTAAAGGCATAGGTTGCGGATACATTGAACAGGGAATTTATCTGAACGGTGGTGAACCTCAACTGGGATTACCAAATTATATCACCAGTTATTTTAACAGGCCCTGATCACCGGTAGTTTTATTCCTTGGTTTTTTTCGGGCGCTCAGGCAGGAAAAACAAAGCACGCAAATCGTTATCGGATGCATAAATAACTTCCGCCGCACGGCTGGCGCGGCTCATAAATTCCCACAGGCGGTTTATGTTTTCCACCCGTGCTTCAGTGGCAGTGAGCCGGTTTCGCTTGTGCAATTCCTGCAACAGTTCAGCATCAGCCAAAGCAATAGCCGCCGTGTTCAGGTTATCAATTTGTGCAGCAGTCATTCCCACCGCTGTTAATTCGGGTTGCACGAGCAAGGCCAGCCGGTGATTCACTTTCATAAATACAAGAAATGAAGGGGTGCTTTGCGCCACACGGGTCATGCGGCTAAAACCAAATGACTGGTAGCGCGCCTGCTTGCCAAAAGCAAGCCCTGAATAGTAGCGCAAATCGCGCAGCGCTTTCAGGCATTTTTCGGTTTCGGTTTTTATAGTGGCTGTATAAATGGTTAATTGATCGAGATAGGTTTCATCGGTGTCCATTCTTTCAAATGCATTGATTTCGTTTTGCCAGGTGGTGAGCCATGCGCCATTGAGCGATGGGTCAAATGAGGTGAAATCAATCAGCCGTTTTTCAACATGCAATCGTTTTACTTTTGATTGTGCAAGTGTGGCCACATCCATTACTGCTGTATTTCTGTCTTTCATGTCATCTTTTTTTAAATATTCATCAAAAATATAACTAAACTTATAATTTTTATTATTAAATTTATTTTTCTATTTTATAAATATATTTTAATTATTTTGAAATGTACAATAATTATACAAAGATAAATATATTTTATAGTTAAACATAATTATTATATTAAACTATGTAAATTTATGTTATATACACTAATTTATTTTATTCAGAAACTATTATTTTTAGTATTAAAACATAAATATACAATGTCTAAATATTTTTATTGAAATCAAATGGTAAAAAAACTAAATCGACAGAATGTACTGATTGAATAAAATATTTAAATTATTAACAGGAACAATTCATAAATGTTTTTAAAATGAATTTTCTTAAAAAGCATACTGCTGTTTTAGGTTGAATGGGCTCACAGAAGAACCTGTGTTTTAAAAAGCAATGCCGCCGCAGAACTGAATTATTTTCCGAAAAAGAAAAATTGAAATTCGAAAGCGATTTTCAATAAAATAAATCAGAAACTATCGTAAAATGCGAGCGTAGAGCGGTTATGTCAACCATAAAACATGTACCGACTCTACACGGTCATAACCGTATTTTTACTTATTATTTCACAGGCGTTTGGCCTGTTTGCTCAGCCAATTGCTGATTTCTCAATCAATTTACCCAATCCGGTTTGCAATCCTGCAGTGGCGGGTTTCACTAATTTAAGCACGGGTGTTCCACCCCTCACTTATCAATGGAATTTTGGTGTAAATGCAGGAGTAAACAGTATTCAACAAAATCCTTCTACCACCTACTCTACCTGCGGCACTTTCAATGTAACACTTACCGTAACAGATGGAAACGGATTACAGGATGTAAAAATTTTACCTGTAGTTATCCATTGCAAACCGGTTGCAAGTTTTACCACCACAGGTTCGGCAGGTTGTGCTCCCCTGCTTTCAACTTTAACAAGCACGAGTACTGCCGGAAGCGGAACCATCAGTTCGTATCAATGGGATTTTGGCGATGGAAGCACCGGAACCAACGCCATTGAAAATCATACTTACACTACACAAGGTTGTAAAACAGTAACACTGATCATTACCAATTCATTTGGCTGTACTGATAACATTACCACGCCGGCTGCGGTTTGCGTAACTACCAAACCAATTGTAACCTACTTTGCTTCGCCACTAAATGGATGCGGCGCTCCTTTCACTACTACCTATACCTCCAATGTAAATGGTGGAACAGCGCCCTACACTTATCTATGGAGTTTTCCGGGCGGAACACCAACCACTTCAACCGCTTCAACACAAAGTGTAACTTACAATACATCGGGCCAATTCAGCAGTCAGTTAATTGTAACGGATGCCAATGGATGCCAGGATACATTGATAAAAAATAATTACATCAATGTCGGAAACCTGCAGGCGCAGTTTTCAATTTCGGCCACGCAAGGTTGTGCGCCCACTACCATAAATGTTTCGGGTTTAAACGGCGGTGTATCATCCTGGAACTGGACTACTACACCTAATGCAAATCCGGCAACGGCCAATGGACAGAATGCTTCATTTACTTTTAACAATGCAGGCAGCTACCAGGTTTGTCTTAACCTTACTTTCAGCAATGGATGTACGGCACAGAAATGTACCACCGTTGTAATTTCTCCAACACCCAACGCCAATTTTTCGCAAACCGGCAATGCACCAACCTGTGCGCCGCCACTAACAGTTGATTACAATAATCTTTCAACCGGAAATGGCTTAACCTACTTGTGGAGTTTTCCTGGAGGAACACCTTCAACATGGACCACCAATAATCCTCCGAATATTGTTTACAGCAGTTGCGGAAATTATTCAACCACTTTAATTGTAACCAATGCATCAGGCTGCAGCGATACTAATTCGGTCAACAATTTAGTAAACATTGATTGCCCTGTTGCGGCATTTGTAGCCACACCAACATCGGGTTGCGCGCCGCTCACAGTACAATTTAACAGCACTGCTTCAACTGGTTCACCAACAATCTGGAAATGGAATTTCGGCGATACCGGAAATCCGAATTCGGTGCAAAGCAATTTGCAGAATCCAACTCACATTTTTTTAAACCCGGGTTGTTATGATGTTCGATTAATAATTATTAATGCGCAGGGATGTACCGATACCATATTGATTACATCGGCAGTTTGTGTGGGGCAAATGCCCACCGCCAATTTTACGGTTTCACCCAATCCGGCCTGTGCGGGAATGAATATTCAATTCACAAATACCAGTACCGGTGTAAATGCCGGCACCAATTATTTCTGGGACTTTGGAGGGATGCCCTTTAACACCCAATCAACCAGTACCAATCCATTTTTTAATTACAGCGACACCGGCTGGACCGATGTTGTTTTAATAGCCTGCAACAATGGATGTTGTGATACCTTAATAATGGATAGTGCCATTCACATACTACCTCCGGTTGCAAAGTTTACCATTGAAAAAGATTGCAATACACCTTACACATTAATACTGCATGCCGGAAGTTCCATCAATGCAGATTTATTCAGCTGGCAGGTTACAGGTGCCACAGCTTCATCATTAACTGATAGTGTTATAACCATAACCTATGCAGCAAGCGGCAGTTACCAGATAAAATTAACCATAACCTACCTGGCCACCGGTTGCACCGATCAGAATGTAAAAACAGTTCAAATCAGAAATGTGCAGGCTGGCTTTACCGCGCCAACCAGTGGATGCAAACCATTCAGTTTTTGTTTCACCAACACATCCATTGATGCCAGCACTTATAAATGGTTAATAACCGATACCGTTGGTAATACCGTGTTCACTTCAACTGCCACTTCTCCTTGTCCGTCATTAATTAATTCGGGTAAATATTCAGTGAGACTAATTTCAACAGATGTTAATCTGTGTTCCGATACTTTGTACATGCAAGACTACATAACCGTTTACGGCACTTATATAAATTTCAGTGGCTTACCATTGAGTGGATGCACTCCGCTCAATGTTCAGTTTGCTGATAATTCTGCTTCGGCAAATTCATTTCCGGTTTTATGGAATTGGAATTTTGGCGATGCGGTTTCAGGTGCACTCAATGCATCGGTGCAGCAAAATCCATCGCACACTTATAATCAATCAGGGTTGTATTCAGTATCGCTTTCCATTACAGATAATCATGGCTGCATAGATTCATTGAAAAAAATAAATTATGTAAAAGCATTATCACCGGTTATTGATTTTGGTGCAGTTGCATCATCAGTTTGCCTCGGAAGTGCTGCGTGCTTTTTTAACAATACCACCGGAAGCAGCAATTTAAATTTTGTTTGGGATTTTGGCGACGGCAATGTTTCATACAGCCCAACCCCTTGCAATTACTATTCGGCAAACGGAACTTACAATGTTACCTTAACAGCAACTGATACTTCAGGATGTGTTTCCACTTCCATTGATACAGCCTCAGTGGTAGTGAGCATGCCCACTGCTGATTTTATTGCTGATACCACCAATTCAACTTGTCCGCCGCTTGTGGTTCAGTTCAGTAATCTTTCATCCAATATTGATAGTGCCACAACTTATCTCTGGAATTTTGGTGATGGAAATACTTCTTCCATTCAAAATCCTATACACACCTACAACATTGCCGGAAGTTATGATGTGAGTTTAATTGTAACCGATGCGAACGGATGCAGCGCTATAATTTTATTTAACAATTACATTTCAATCAGCGGGCCATCCGGAATAACCACCTCCGTAATCGGAGCCGGTTGCATTCCATTGAACGCATGCTTCCAGGCATTTACCAGCAATGCTTTAACATTTGATTGGAATTTTGGCGATGGAACAGTAATCACCAATGCACTCGATTCTATGTGCTATACTTATTCCACTCCCGGAATTTTTTATCCCGCGGTAATTTTAAGTGATGGGTTGGGCTGTACTATTTCTATCCCACTCGATACTGTGGTGGTTGGAACCCCATCTGTAAATTTCGGAATCAATCCCAATCCGCTGTGCAATGGGGGTGTGGTTTCGTTTACCGATTCTACTTTTTCATCAGTCGCCATTTCATCGTGGACTTGGAATTTCGGTGATGCGGCAAGTGGAGCAAATAATATTTCTGTATTGCAAAATCCAACGCACAATTATTCAGTTCCAGGAATTTATTCGGTTAGCCTTGATGTAATAACCAGCGTTGGCTGTACCGGACAATTTATTGATACGGTTTATATTTTACCATCACCAACCGCTGCCTTCGCAATGGATGATTCAACTGTTTGTCCAAATCAGCCGGTTGCATTTACTGACCTTTCGCAACCAACAGCAGCCATTACAAATTGGAACTGGAATTTTGGTGATGCAGCAAGTGGAGTAAATAATTTTTCAACTCTTCAATTTCCACTTCATACTTATTCTTCACCCGGAATTTTTACTGCATCATTAATTGTTCAATCATTTAATGGATGTACTGATACTGCAACAAATATTTTAACAGTAGTAAATAATCCAATAGCAACAGCCGGACCCGATGCAATCATTTGTTTGAACTCAACTACTACCCTCACTGCAAGTGGTGGATTATTTTTCAACTGGTCTCCATCAATTGGCTTAAGTGATTCAACCATTTTTAATCCGGTTGCATCGCCAATTACCAATACAACTTATTCTATAATCGTAACCGATTTGAATGGTTGCACAGCAACTGATAATGTACTTGTAAATGTGAATTCATTGCCAGCTGTTACAGCCGTTCCTGATACTACTGTTTGTCCCGGACAAAACATTCAACTGCAAGCAAGCGGTGCAATTTCGTATACATGGGCACCACTAAATAATTTAAACAATGGTGGAAATGCAAATCCAATTTGCAATGCACTCACTCCAACAAATTATTCAGTAACCGGAATGGATGCGAATGGTTGCACGAACGCAGCAACAATTTCAATTAATTTATTTCCTGCTGCAATAGCAAATGCAGGAAACGATACAGCCATCTGTTTTGGAAACACTGTTCAATTGAATGGTGCTGGTGGAATAATTTACATCTGGTCTCCATCATCAACTTTGAATTCATCAGCCGTTTTTAATCCAACAGCAATTCCAATTACAACGACATCATATACATTGAATGTAACTGATGCGAATGGTTGCACAGCAACAGATGATGTATTAATAATCGTAAATCCATTACCCACAGTTGATGCCGGTACTGATGTTCAGATTTGCTATCAATCAAGTGCACTACTGACAGCAACAGGCGCACAACAATACACATGGAGCCCGACTGCAACCTTAAATTCATCTTCCGGATTTATTGTGAGTGCATCACCTGATTCAACCATGCAATTCTATGTTACTGGTTTGGATGCCAATGGCTGCACTGCAAATGATTCAGTAACAGTTTTTGTGCTGCCGCAATTAATTTCAGCAGCAGCAAACGGCGGAACAATTTGCATAGGCGGTGTTATTCAACTTGGTGTTTCAGGGGGCAATCAATATGTATGGTCGCCGGCAAACAGCCTGGATAATGCGTTTGCTCCTAACCCATTTGCATCACCGTTGCAAACAACTACATACACGGTTCTGGTTTCAGATGGAATTTGTTCGGTTGATACATTATCAGTTATTGTTAATGTAAATCAATCGCCCTACTGCAATGCCGGTCAGGATTATGAAGTGCCGGCAGGAACCGATGTTCAGTTATTCGGAACAGCAACCGTTTTTTCCACCTACAGTTGGAGCCCACCGGAAGGATTAAGTTGTACTGATTGTTTATCACCCACTGTGAATGCAACAGTAAACACCACTTACACGCTCACGACCACTTCGCAAGATGGTTGCAAGAGCGAAGATGAAATGATAATTAAAGTGGCCTGCCCCAATGATTTATTATTTGTGCCCAATGCTTTTACACCTAACGGCGACAATAAAAATGAAAAATTCAGAGTGCGCGCCATCGGAATTAAAAAATTAAACTACTTCAAAATTTATAACCGATGGGGGCAGTTGATTTGGGAAACCACTGATATTACAGAGGGCTGGGATGGAACATACAATGGAATTCAACTTCCGCCCGGCGTGTATGTGTATTATCTGGAGGCAACTTGTTCCGGGGGACAAAACATTAATAAACAGGGAAACATTACAGTAATCAGATAGTAAAGAATGAAAATAATTGTTCACCATAAAAAATCCTGCTGCATGAAAAAGATTTACTCAGTCTTGCTTTTTAGCTTACTGGTTCTTGGTGCTGGCGCTCAGGATATACACTTTTCGCAGTTTTACGCTGCGCCGTTATACATGAATCCAGCTAAAACCGGTTTCTTCAATGGCAATTACAGAATGACCGCCATTTACAGAAATCAATGGCGAAGTGTTACAGTACCTTATCAAACAATCAGTGGTTCACTCGATTTCAGTATCCCTACCGGATTTAATAAAAAAGATATGTTCGGAATTGGCATGATGTCATTTTCTGATCGTGCCGGCGATTCGCATTTTACAACCAATATGTTTGAAGGATCGGTAGCTTATAATAAATCATTAGACCGTTGGGGCCGCTCATATCTCGGATTCGGAATACAAGCCGGTTACATTAACAGTTTTCTTGATTACACTTATTTAAGTTTCGACGAGAATTTTGAAGGCGGAAACACCACCGAAAATTTTGCTTTTAACACAGCGGGATATGTTGATATTAATTCAGGAATAGAATACAATTACATGCCGAATAAATATGCCAATGTAAATTTTGGTTTCAATGTATCGCACATTAACCGACCGGTGCAAACTTTTATGAATGATGGCACCTCTGTTGTTCCGCGCAAATATGTTGCAAGTTTCGGAGCCACATTGCCCATTGCAAGCATGGCAGCCATTTACCCTAAAATCGCTTACAGCAAACAAGGGCCACATCAGGAATTTGTTTTTGGAGCATTTGGTAAAGTGGCAATGGATAAACGAAAAGGCCAGGAAAAATCAGTGTATGTAGGTGCATTGAACAGATGGAAAGATGCCGCAATTTTTGTGGTTCGTTT